>DATDOQ010000384.1:0-12233 GCA_035293205.1 Bacteroidia bacterium | reverse complement strand
CACCGGCGCCGCAGCCATTAGCGTCCGTTATTGTACAATTATAATTTCCCGCGGGAAGATTGGTCACACCCGCTGTGAATTGCGCCGGCGAAGTGTTCCAGGCAAATGAATAAGGTGTTACGCCACCAGAAACATTCACCTGTGCCGAACCATTGGATCCGCCATTGCAGGTTACCGGGTTGATGGTTGACGAGGTAAGCAAAGCGGGCGGCTGTGTAATTGTTACCGCCCCCGATGCCGTGCAGCCGTTGTCATCTGTAACAACAACAGTGTACGTCCCTGCGCCGAGACCATTTGCGGTAGCTGTGTTTTGCGCAGGCGTGGAATTCCAGCTGAAAAGGTATGGCGAGGTGCCGCCTGAAGCGTTCGCCGTAGCCACGCCATTAGATGCGTTATTGCAGTTAACATGGGAGTTGATGTTTGTGGCAGCGGCCAGTACCGATGCCGGTTGTGTGATAATTACAGTGGCTGTTGACTGGCAGCCATTCGCAGTAGTAACGGTCAGACTATAAGATCCGGCAGTCAGGTTATTGATCGAGGCGGTCGTTGCAGCATTCGACCATGCATACGTATAAGGTTGCTGTCCGCCAGTTACGCTTACCGAAGCGCTGCCGTTATTTCCCCCGTAGCAGGAAATATTGTTGATTGAAGATTGTATTGTTCCTGAAGCCTGACCCTGCGTCACTGCAACACTTGAAGTTGAAACGCAACCATTATTTTCAGACACCGTCACGGTATAATTTCCGGCGGCAAGTCCGCTTGCGCTTGCGCTGTTTCCACCGGTAGGCGACCAGCTATAACTGAAAGGTCCGGTTCCGCCACTTACGGTTACGCTTGCCGTTCCATTGGGCGATCCGCAATTGGTGCCGGTTGAAGTGATGTTCAGTGCGAATCCCGAAACAGTGATGCAAAACGCGAATGTCTGCGATCCGTTGAACGGGCACGCGTCATCGCTTACGGTTACAGTGAAACAATAAGGTGTATTGCTTACCGCGTTCACACCGGGTGTCCACGTAAACGTACCGGTTGGAGTCTGTCCACCCGAAGTGGTAAAGCTGGCCGAAGGAATCGCGTTGTTCCATGTCATGGTCACATTTTGCGCGGCATCCGCGTCAAAAGATGATATTGTAAAGCTGAGCGTTGTGCCCACACAAACGGTAGTTGCATACGTATTTGTATTGTTTATGCCCGTTATATACGGTAGTGTATTATTACAACTGATCGTGCGCAATTGAATATCGCGGACCACGCTTCCGATCATCACACCGTTGCGCCATTCTTCCACGCGTACTGCCATCACAGTAACAATAATCTGCGTTGGATTCATGCAGATATCACCCGTTTGCGGATTAAACGTAACCGCCGGGTTCGACTGTAACGGCTGCGATGCGCTGTAGGGGGCTATATAAGTAACGGTAGTTTGCGGACTGGTTTGTGGAGTCACCAGCGTGTAGGAAAGCGAATCACCTTCCGGATCGATTGCGCCGTGATTGAAGCAATAACTTTGTCCGGAGCACACAAACGGCACCGGGATATTTGAAAAAGAAGGGGAGCTGTTGCAGGGTGCAGCCACATTATTAAGTTGCGATTGGATGTAAATATTTTCTCCGCCAGGATTGTTGATGGTGTTGATCGCGGCATTCCGGCAGCAAAGCGTGAACCCAAAAGTCCAGTCCGTACAAGCCATCGGCAGTGTGGTAATTCCTTCATATATGTATTCCTGCACGCCGGGATTATTTCCACCGGCGCATACCGTGGTCAGCTGCGGACAAATCGGTGTAACGTCCTGGCCCGTTCCATTGATCGGGTTGAGTGTGACGGTATAATTCTGGTTGCAGGATATTGATGAGATAGTAATGGTAGCGCTGCCCGGCGCATTGGTTCCGGAACAGTCGCGGTAGAAAGCGAGGCGGATTCGGTACTGGTTTCCACCAAGGCATGTATAGGTAAGATCGCCGCCCTGCGCGTGTGAAGCATAAATTTTTGCAGGAGTGGCGCTAAGGAAAAAAATCAGGCAGATAAGGATTTTCCACCTGGATGTGTAGTGTGTTTTCATGGCCGTATTCGGTAGGTGCTTGAAGCAAAGAACTGCTTGTTCAACGCCGCGGCCTGAAGATTGTTACGGTTTTTTGTCAACCATCAAAGTGATGAAAATTAATTTAATAGAAATGTTCAGAAGAAATATGCTGAATATCATATGCCCGCATAAGCTTTCCCATCAATGCGCAAAAAACGCGTAACAAAAAAATACTTAGCGCGTATACTATGCTTGATCCGGTTAACCGGTGCTATGAAATTTCCTTTCTTGCATCTATTGAGCAGTCACCAATTTGAATGGAATCTGGTTTTCGGCTTACTTCACCCGCACGCCGATCACCAGTATATCATCCACCTGCTCATGAGCGCCTTTCCAAATTAGAAATTCATCCGTCAGCCGCTGTTTTTGTTCCTGCGTGGATAGCGCGTGAATTTTTTTCAGCAGCTCACGAAAACGGTTGTACATGAATTTTTTTCCGGCCGGTCCACCAAATTGATCCGCGTAGCCATCCGAAAAAAGATAAACCATATCGCCGGATGCCAGCTGAATTTCCTGGTTGGTGTAATCGTCCGTTACGCCATCGGTGTTGATCCCGATCGGATATTTATCGGGCTTCAGCTGTTCAAGCTTTCCGCCGCGTATGATATAGGCGGGATTAAAAACACCCGCGTATTGTAAAATTTTCGTTTCCGAATCAAGCGTACACAGCGCAAGATCCATTCCGTCTTTGGCCGAATCTTTATCCGACTGGCGGAGCAATTTGTTCACACCGAAATCAAGGTGGTGTAAAATATCAGCCGGCTTTGTCAGGCCAAGTTCGTTTACCGCTTGCGTCAGCAGGTTAAATCCCACCACCGACATAAGCGCGCCCGGCACGCCATGACCGGTGCAATCCACGGCGGCGAAAACCGCTTTTCCGTCGCGCTTTTCCACCCAGTAAAAATCGCCGCTCACTACATCTTTGGGCAGATAAAGTACAAAGCTGTCCGGCAAAATAGTTTTCACCAGGTTATCCGGCGGCAAAATGGAATCCTGGATCTTTTTCGCATAATTGATGCTATCGGTGATGGCATTTTTCTGCAGCGTAATTTCCAGGTTCTTGCGCTCCAGCTGTTCATTGATCAGCTGCTTACGCCGCGACCGGTTAAAAAGCACAATGGAAACAAGTGAAACGCCCAGCAGGATCGTGATAAGCAGCATCACGTTCCTTTGCGCGTGTTCCTGCTGCAGCTTACGTTCGTTTTCGAGCAGATCAATTTTCTGTTGGTGTTTTTGTTGTTCGTATTTGGAACGAAGCGCGTTGATGGCGCTTGCGCTTTCGCTGCCAAGAATGGAATCGTTGAGGGTCCGGTATTTATCGAGATAAGCGTAGGCGTCCTCAAATTTTTTCATGCGCGCGTAAGCTTCTGCAATGCCGAGGTAAGCCGTAACCTCCTGCGCCTTCGAATGCATGTTTTGCGCGATGCGGATCGCCGCCCGGAAATAAAATACTGCGGAATCATGTTTCCCGGTATTGCTCATTGCCTCGCCGAGCGACTGATAACTTGTGCAAATGCCATCTGAATCATTCAACCGGAGGCGTATCGTCAGGCTTTTTCTCAATGGGACCAGGGCGGTTTTCGGGTTACCCAGTTCCGACATCGCTTCACCCATATTGTTCAGCATGACCGCCTGTTCATAACCGCGGTTATTATTTTCAAAAAAAGCCAGTGTTTTTGCATAGGACTCATACGCTTTTTCAAAATCATTTCGACCGAAATGAACGTTGCCGATGTTTCCCAGGATGCGCGCTTCCATCATTTCATCATTTGCAGATTCACCGTTCGCCTTCAAAGCCGCTTCATAATAAGTGAGTGCGCGGTTGTAATCTTTCTGCTCCAGCGTGATATTCCCCAGCGACATGTTTACAACAGCCAATCCCCATTTATCATTTAACTCTTCATAAAGTCGCGCAGACTGCATTGTATGATCAAACGCTTCTGTAAAGCTGCCGAGGTAATATTCGCAGACCGCGATATTATTCAGCGATTTGGCCATTCCGGCTTTGTCGCCAAGCTTAGTATAAACCGCCAGCGCTTTTTCCTGCCAGATAATTTCTTCTTCAATATTACCCTGGTCGCCGCGCGCTATGCCATAACAGGTATACGCCCGGGCCAGACCTTTTTCGAAGTCAATGGATCCTGCTAAGTCCATCGATTCCTTTGCGTATTCCTCCGCCGCCATCTGGTCCACGCCGCGTAATTCGACCGAAAGCTGATTGAGCGTATTCACGCGCTCCGTATCGGGCTGGTTTTCTTTCAAAACCACCTGGAGACTGTCGATCTTTTTTGTCTGCGCAAAAAGAGGACAAATCAACAAGAAAAAATAAAACAGGATTTTCCCCCGGACAGGCATGTTTGATAATTAAACAGGTAATTTTTCCGTTTTAAAAATGTTAAGCCGCATTATTTTTATTTCCATTTTTCAAGCGCCTGCACAATATCCTCACTTATATCCGCAATATGTTCAAGCCCCGCCGAAACGCGTACAAGCCCCGGTGTTATTCCCGCGCTCAGGCGTTCATCTTCTGTCAGCTTCGCGTGTGTGGTGGAAGCCGGGTGTGTAACGGTGGTGCGTGTATCTCCAAGATTAGCAGTGAGCGAACACATCTTCAACTCATCCAGGAATTTTTTTCCCTGTTCTCGTCCGCCTTTTAATTCAAAGGAAAGAACACCGCCGCCACTTTTCATTTGTCGTTTTGCAATTTCATGCTGGGGATGCGATGGCAGGAACGGATATTTCACAACCGAAGCAGCCGGATGATTCTGCAACAGCGAAGCCAGCTTCAACGCGTTTTCCGAATGCCGTTCCATCCGCACATGCAGGGTTTCCAGACTTTTCGAAAGCACCCACGCGTTAAATGGAGAAAGCGAAGGACCGGTTGCACGGCAAAAATCATAAACCTCTTTAATCAAATTCAATTTACCAAGCACCGCGCCGCCCAACACACGTCCCTGCCCATCGATAAATTTAGTGGCGGAATGTGTGATAAGATGCGCGCCAAAATCCGCCGGTGTTTGCAGGGCAGGCGTCGCGAAACAATTATCCACGTTCAACAGCACTTTGTGTTTTGCGGCTAACTTTCCCAGCCACGCAAGATCGATGATGTCGAGCCCGGGATTCGTCGGCGTCTCCACAAAGATCATTTTGGTTTCCGGCCGCAGCAGCGATTCCCAGGTTTCCGGTTTCGTTATATCGGCATAAGTATAATTTATTCCCAGCCGGGGTAAATATTTTGTAATGATCGTATGCGTCGAGCCGAAGACCGAACGGCACGCGAGCAAATGATCTCCTTTGCCGAGAAACGCCATAAAAGAAGCATACACCGCCGCCATGCCTGAAGCGGTGGCAAAACCCGCTTCCGTTCCTTCGAGCGCGTTTAGCTTATCAACGAATTCTTTTACGTTCGGGTTCGAAAAGCGACTGTAAATGTTGGCGTCGTTCTCATCCGCGAAAGCGGCGCGCATATTTTCCGCGTCGTCAAACACAAAGCTCGATGTGAGAAACAGCGGCGTGGAATGTTCCTGTTCGCCCGTGCGTTCCGTTTGAATGCGAATAGCTTTGGTTTCCGGTTTCATGGAATCAGCTTTCCGTTTACGTGAATTTCCCAGGTAATTTTCGCGCCCGCCTTTTCAAGCGTTTGTGAAACCGAACAATATTTTTCCATGGAAAGTTGCACCGCCCTTTTTGCCTTTTCGTTCTCCACTTTTCCATCGAGCCGGTAAATCACGTGCGCATTTTCCCATAAAGCAGGCTCTTTTCCTTTTTCTCTTTCACCGTCGATTTCCATAGAAAAAGATGTGATCTCTTGTTTTTGTTTTTTCAGGATGAGAATGATGTCGATCGCGCTGCAGCCGCCGAGCGCCATCAGGAGCGACTGCATCGGGCGCACACCCTGGTTTTTTCCGCCATGATCCGGACCCGCGTCAAAATGCATGGTGACGCCATCTTCGTTTTTTGCTTCGAAATGGAAAGCGTCGTCTAAACGGTTTAAAACAACTTTCATATGCGGCGATTGGTAATTAAATTTTATTTCCCAAAAGACTTCGGGTGGAACGTAGCCGGACAAAAGTACGAATCGGCCGGAACCGCAAAGCAACCGGGACCGGGTAAAGGTTAATCAGGCAGCCATTCCGAAAGCCAAACGCGAAATAGTATCTTCGCAACCTGAACATAGAAAGGTGAAAACAAACCTTTTCAGCGCGGGAAAATTTGAAACTGAATCAGGCGGCGTGGTAGCGGACCTGGTGCTGGCCTATTGCACGGCGGGAACGTTTGTGCCTGGTAAAAGCAAGGTGGCGTGGATCTGTCATGCGCTTACTGCGAACGCAGACTGCATGGAATGGTGGCCGGACTTTGCAGGCAAAGGAAAAGCGGTGAATCCGGACGATTATTTTATTGTCTGTATGAATATTCCATCGTCCTGTTATGGATCCAGCGGTCCGCTTTCAGAAAATAAATTAACGGGTCAGCCTTACTATAAAACATTTCCTTTTTTCACGATTAGCGATATTGTTCGGGCTTCAATTATTTTGCGGCAGCATCTCGGCATCGAAGAAATTCATCTGCTGGCCGGCGGGTCCATGGGTGGTTACCAATGCCTTGAATGGTCGCTGACCGAACCGGAACGGATAAAAAACATGCTGCTCATTGCCACCGGCGCGCGGGAAAGCGCCTGGGGTGTAGCCATTCATACCGCGCAACGACTTGCTTTTGAAGCTGACCCTACCTTTGGTGAAAAATCGGGTACCGCCGGAATCGCTGGACTTAAAGCCGCGCGCGCCATCGGCATGCTCACTTACCGGAATTACGCCGCGTTTGTAAAAACACAGACAGATATAGATGACCGGACGGAAAATTTCAGGTCGGAATCGTACATCCGTTACCAGGGCGAAAAGCTGGCGCAGCGTTTTAACGCTTATTCCTATTGGCTGCTCACGAAAACAATGGATTCACACAACGTCGCGCGCGGGCGGGGAGCGATGGAAAAAGTTTTGAAAAATGTAAAAGCAAAAACCATTTGCATCGGCATCAGCAGCGATATCCTTTGCCCGGTGAATGAACAGAAATTTTTAGCAAAGCATATTCCGGGCGCTACTTATGCCGAAATTGATTCACCTTACGGGCACGATGGTTTTCTGGTAGAAGGGGAACGGGTGGGGGCGCTGCTTCAGAATTTTTTAAAAGCGGAGGCATAAAAGACAAAGTGCCGGGCCACAAAGACGCGAAGCGCATGAAGATAAGGCACTAAAGATGGTTAAGATATTGCTTTTAAAAACAACTTGCTTCGTGTCTTGTCTTCGTATTTTTTTGGTGACTTCGTGGCTATAGCCTTTGTGCCTTTAACAAGTCTGCGTGTGAATGCTGGCAGTGCATTTTTATTTTATGAAAAAAATGCCGCCGAGAGAAGTGACTTTTTTCATGCTGTTTTGTTTTTACACGTTTGGATAATTGGTTGGGTTTTGCCAAATCACGATTGCGCCTGTCTCATTTATTCCACAAAGGATCGACAGGAAAAGGAAAGATATCGAAAAGCGCTTGTTTCCGGGCTCAGACTTGCGTAAAATTGTTCAGGATGAAGAAAATCTTACCACATGAAAAATGTGCTTGCCTGGATGGGGCTGTTGGTTTTTCCGGCTGCGGCAGTCGCGCAGTTTCCGGAAGTGCGTGCGGGTGGAAGGATTGCTTCGGGCATGACGCATTTCACTGACCTGGCCGGTCAGAACGCATCGTACACGTTAGCCTGGGAAGCCGGACTGGCTGCCTGCAGGCAATTTTCCCCTTATTTTTCTTTTGAAACCTATCCCGCTTTTGTTGCTTATGGCTCGCGCGCGAAAGGCGCCATTCCTGTTGATAATGAAAATACCAGTGGCGCTTTTTATACGCATGAAGAATCATACCGTATCTACAGCCTCCAGTTTCCTTTCGTCTTTAAATTTTATGTGCCTCTTGAGACCATGCGCCTGCACTGGCTGGCCGGTCCGGACGTGGGTTTGAATCTTTCCGGCAATTCTACCCGCCGATTTGATAACAAAAATGTCGCCGGTTACGTAAACCGGTCAATGAATAACCTGGAAAATGTTTTTTTTTCGATCCTTATCGGGTTCGGAACAACATTTGAAACGCGCAATGGATTAATCATGCTTGATTATCGCGTGCGGCAGGGACTTAGTCCATCCGGCTACCTGCAGCATCATAAATTTCTTGCTAATGCCTCAACAATCGGACTTACCTGGATGTACTGATACTACAACCTGGTTTTAGTCAGCAGGCATACAAAAGACCGTCTCTTACCGGGGCGGTTTTTTTGCGTAAAAAAATTTCCCGGCATATTTTGGACATAATCAGTATTTGCCGGAGGCGCGGCATAGAATTTGAATCCATTCATGGGGAGAGATGCAGAACTAACCCAGGATTCCGGAGGGAGCGATGAGCGTGAGATCTATTAACCGTACAATTATTTTCCTGGCTGCCGTTTTTTGTTTGGGTGAAATGCCGGCGCAATCACCCGGCTTCCGTTTTGGCCCGCGTGTCGGAATTGGGATCTGCCGGTTTTCCAGGCTCCCGGGTTTCGAAATGGAAACCGGTCCGGCTGTTCAGGTGGGATTGGTCGCAAGTCACCAGTTCAACGAAAGGTGGGGTTTAGAATTTGCGCCCATGACGTCGTTTTACGGCGCAAATCCAAAAGGTCATGTGCAGGATGGTGTGGACACCACCGGTCGTCCGCGGCTTTTTTCTTACAGGGAAGAATACCGGTTAGGCATTGTCGAATTTCCAGTGATGGCAAAAATCGGATTTAACATGGGCGTGATCCGTGTTTCCCAGCTGGCCGGCGTTTCGCTTGGACTGAATATGTTCGGGATTCATTCACGCCGGTATGATGATCACCGCTACAATGAAAAACATTCCTACAGTGATCATGTCGTTCGCGGGATCAGGGATGGCGCCATAGCCGCGGTGGGCGGATTTTGTTTTGAGCTGGAACTGGGAAAAGGTATTTTAGGCCTTGATGTGCGCCTGAACAAAACTATCAGCCCGATCGGTCGCATTGATGGGTCGAAATTTACGACCGAGTCGGCAACGTTTGGTATATCCTGGAAACAATGAAAGAAATTCCAAATAAAACAAATTCCATCCGCCGAAAAGGCGGACCAAAGAAATTCCAAAAAACAAGATTCCAAATCTCACATCATCATTCATGTTTCGTATTTCGTACTTTCATTTTTTCGTATTTCGTACCATTTCGTAAATCAAAAGCCCTTTCGTTGCCGGAAAGAGCTTTTGTGTGTCAGGATGATTAATACTTACACCGGCGCCGATCTCCCGCGGTCCGGAGGGCAACATGATTCACATTTCACAGGCATACACGCACAGAACATATGAAAGGTTGGGTGTCGTCATATTTTTTTAAATTCAAGGCTGCTAATTCGCCCCCAATGGCTATCGGTACTCCGGCGGACAATTCGTACTCTTTCGTAATTCGTACTATTTCGTACTATTTCGTACTCTTTCGTATTTCGTACTCTTTCGCACTTTTCGTTTTTCGTACTCTTTCGTACTTTTCGTATTTCGTACTCTTTCGTACTTTCCTTACCCGCTGCAGGCTTCGCAACCTTCCGGATCAGTGAGCGAGCATGTCATTTGCGCTTTCGCTTCTTCGGCCGAAATTTTTTCCGCTTCATCTTCCGCTTTAGCTTGCGTAATAGCATCCTGGTCAACCGTGAATTTGATCGCGTCCACCGCTGATTTTGTACGCAGGTAATACATGCCGGTTTTTAATCCTTTTTCCCAGGCATAAAAATGCATCGAGGTCAGCTTGGCAAAGTTCGGATTGGAAACAAACAGGTTCAGCGATTGCGACTGGCAGATGAATGCTCCGCGGTCGGCAGCCATATCGATCAATGCGCGCTGTGAAATTTCCCAGACCGTACGGTAAAGATCCTTGATGTTCTGCGGTATCTCCGGAATATCCTGGATGGAACCGTTTGCGCCGATGATTTTATTTTTCAACGCATCGCTCCACAAGCCGAGCTTCACGAGATCTTTCAGCAGGTGCTTGTTCACGACCACAAACTCACCGGAGAGCACACGGCGGGTGTAAATATTCGAGGTGTATGGTTCAAAACATTCGTTGTTGCCCAGGATCTGCGAAGTGGAAGCAGTCGGCATGGGGGCGAGGAGCAATGAATTACGCAGGCCGTATTTTTTCACTTCATCGCGCAGCACATCCCATTCCCAGCGGGAAGAAGGATTTACTTTCCACATATCGAACTGAAAAATTCCTTTTGATGCAGGCGAACCGGGGAAAGTTTCATAAGCGCCGTCTTTTTGCGCGAGGTCTTTCGATGCGGTCATCGCGGCGTAATAAATAGTTTCGTGGATCGCCGCGTTCAGCTGGCGCGCTTCCGGTGAATCGAATGGCAGGCGCAGGAGGATGAACGCGTCGGCAAGTCCCTGGATTCCCAGGCCGATCGGGCGGTGACGCATGTTGGAGCGCCGCGCTTCCGGAATCGGATAATAATTGCCGTCGATGATCTTGTTCAGATTTTTGGTGACCACGTAAGTCACTTCAAATAATTTCTGGTGATCGAACTCGCCGTTTTCAACAAATCGCGGCAAAGCGAGTGATGCGAGATTGCAAACTGCCACTTCATCCGGCGAAGTGTACTCAATAATTTCGGTGCAAAGATTCGACGACTTGATGGTTCCGAGATTCTGCTGGTTGCTTTTGCCGTTGGCCGCATCTTTAAACAGCATGTATGGATTTCCCGTTTCAATCTGCGATTCAAGAATGGCAAACCAGAGATCCTGCGCTTTGATCTGCTTGCGGTATTTTCCTTCCTCTTCGTATTTGGTATAAAGTTTTTCAAATTCTTCTCCCCAGCATTCATGGAGTCCGGGCGCTTCATTCGGACAGAAAAGGGACCAGTTGCCATTGTCTTTCACGCGTTTCATGAAAAGGTCGGGCATCCAGAGCGCGATGAACAGGTCGCGCGCGCGCATTTCTTCTTTTCCGTTGTTCTTGCGCAGGTCGAGGAATTCAAAAACATCGGCGTGCCAGGGTTCCAGGTAGATTGCAAATGAACCTTTGCGTTTCCCGCCGCCCTGGTCCACGTAACGGGCCGTATCGTTGTAAACGCGGAGCATCGGAATGATGCCGTTGGAGGTGCCGTTCGTTCCTTTGATATAAGACCCGGTTGCGCGCACATTGTGAATGCTCAGACCGATACCGCCGGCGCTTTGTGAGATCTTCGCGCAATTTTTCAGCGTATCATAAATTCCGTCAATGCTGTCTTCTTTCACCTGCAGCAGAAAACAGGATGACATTTGCGGCTTGGGTGTGCCCGCGTTAAAAAGAGTTGGTGTGGCGTGCGTGAACCAGCGTTCACTCATCAGGTTATACGTTTCGATGGCCGCTTCCAGATCTTCTTTGTGAATGCCGACGGCAACACGCATGAGCATGTGCTGCGGGCGCTCCGCCACTTTTCCGTTGATCCGGAGCAGGTAGGAACGCTCCAGTGTTTTGAAGCCAAAATAATCATAGCCAAAATCGCGGTCATAAATGATCGACGAGTCGAGCAACTGCGCATTGTTGTGGATTATTTCATAAACATCGTCTGCGATGAGCGCCGCTTTTGCATTTGTTTTCGGATCCAGGTAGCGGTAGAGTATCTCAATGGTTTTCGAGAAAGATTTCTCCGTGTTTTTATGCAGGTTGGAAACCGCGATGCGCGAAGCCAGCAAAGCGTAATCAGGATGTTTGGTGGTCATGGAAGCCGCAATTTCGGCCGCCAGGTTGTCCAGCTCACTGGTGGTAACACCGGGGTAAATTCCCTGGATCACTTTCATCGCCACTTCTACCGGGCTTACGTGCACCGGGTCGAGCGCATAGCAGAGTTTCTGGATTCGTGCGGTTATCTTGTCGAACTTGATCGACTCTTTGCTGCCGTCGCGTTTGATTACGTACATAAAATCGGGCGTTTTTTGGATGGGTTAGAGGCGGAGATAAATCCTTTTTGTTTCAGGTTGCACAGCTACGCCAGCGGGAGGTAACTGCTTGTAACTTCCAGGAGCGCTAGAAGTCTTCGTCGAGACTGAATATGTTCTGGCTTCTGTCGGAAGTGACACCGGCCTTCTGGTATTCAGCAACGCGCTT
>DATDOQ010000383.1:0-2049 GCA_035293205.1 Bacteroidia bacterium | reverse complement strand
GCTTTCGTTTAAAAAGGCTGACAAAGCTGTTTTTTTCCAATTCTCGTATTGCCTCAAGGAAGCTTTTGTCCGTCACCGGAAATTTCCAGGCGCCGATTCCCTGGTCGAGATAACAGCCAAGCACGCGAAACAGCAAGGGGTGAACAAGCGAGTCCATGTCCACATGCGCTTTTTTCCATTCCTGCCGTAACCGGCCGGTCCGCGGTGAAATGTTGTCGTCATACGTTTTTTCCAGCAGCTTAAATTTCCAGTCAGCAAGCGCCTCGCTGCCATTCTTCGCGCGGATGAGCCTTTCAAGAACGTCTTCGCGAATACGGCCGTCACGATAAAGCTGCCTGAATTCCTGCAGCTGAAGCGTCACCTGGTAGCCAAACATTTCAGACGCTTTGAAGATCGCGTCGTAAAATTTATGGTCCTGGAAAGCATGCAGCGTATTATGGTGAATAAAATCTTTCAGCGGTGTCTGCGAAGGCAGGTAATGCTTCAGCTCATGCAAAACATGTTTCTCATTGAATACATGCGGCCGTTCGATCTTTGAATGGCCATTGCCCGCGCGTAAATCACCGGCGGCAACATCCTTGTTTGATGTATTTTTCGTATAACTCATTGGAGGTTTTTCAATATTAATGCGCAGGAGCTCCTTCAAATTCAGGGATGTCTTTTAAAACAACTTTGATGTTTTTCAGTTTCGAGCTTTCTTTGAAATTTTCTATGATTTCCAGTACGTCGAGGTCGATGTAATGCGTTTTGCTTCCGTCGATGATCACCGTTGAATCTTCCGGAATGCTGTCAAGCATCAGCGCAATGCTGCCTTTGTTGAGGAAAGTAATGTCCTCCGATAATGAAAGTGTGACGGTTTCTCCTTCGTGATGCTCTACTTTATCATACTCGTAGGGACGCCTGTAATTATTCCGCAGGATGAAGAAGATCGAAACCGCCATGCCCACGCTGATTCCCTTCAGAAGATCGGTAAATAAAATAGCAAGGATGGTGATGATGAACGGAAGGAACTGATCCCAGCCGAGCCGGAACATTGATTTGAAAAGCGAAATTTTTGCAAGCTTGTAACCGACCATAAGCAGCACCGCGGCGAGGCATGCGAGCGGTATCTTATTCAGGAAATTTGCAAATACAAGAACGCTCAGCAGCAGCAGGATTCCATGTATCAGCGCCGCCAATTTTGTTTTTGCCCCAGCATTGATGTTGGCTGAGCTCCGCACAATTACCGCAGTCATTGGCAGTCCGCCAATTAAACCGGAAATGAGATTTCCCAAACCCTGCGCCTTCAGCTCCCTGTTGGTGGGTGTGTTCCGCTTATAGGGATCCAGCTTGTCGGTAGCTTCGATGCTGAGCAGCGTTTCAAGACTTGCCACGATCGCGATCGTAAATGCAACCACATACACGTTTACATTCATCAGCTGGCTGAAGTCGGGCAGCGTGAACTGGTGCGCAAAATCTTTTGCCGAGTCCGCAACCGGGAGGACAACCAGGTGTTCACCTGCTAATGCATATTCCGGGAATTGCAGCTTAAACCATTCGTTGATCAGCGTACCCAAAATGACAACGAGCAGCGCGCCCGGAACCAGCCTGAAAAAATTGTATTTGCGTAAAAAAGGACGATCCCAGAGAATAAGAATGAACAGCGAAATCAAGCTGATGATGATTGCCCCGAGACTCAGGTGGTTAACCGAGTTGACAATTTCGGTGAACGTATTTTCACCGTCGAGCTGGATGAAATTAATATCGCCCACAGCGGCTTTATCATAACCCAGCGCGTGCGGAATTTGTTTGAAGATCAGAATCAGTCCGATCGCCGCGAGCATGCCTTTGATCACGCTCGAAGGGAAATAATAACCGATGATGCCGGCCCTCAGAAATCCCAGGATGAGCTGGATCACACCGGCGAGCGCTACCGCAAGAAGAAAACTTTCGAAGCTTCCTAACTGTGTGATCGCCGAAGCAACGATCACTGTCAGACCGGCTGCAGGTCCGCTGACGGCAAGCGATGAGCCGCTGATGAGCGCGACTATAGTGCCGCCAACCATGCCC
>DATDOQ010000382.1:0-2632 GCA_035293205.1 Bacteroidia bacterium | reverse complement strand
ACAAACCATTCGAGCCGGTCGGAATTTTTGGTCGGGGCAATGGCAATATGCAATTCGAAATTTCGTCCGGTATTTTCGGAATGTTTGTCCAGCAGCTGCAGAAAACACCGTTTGGGATGATCATCACTGACCACAGCGGTTGCGCGTGTGCCTTTCCCGTCAACAAGCACAACTTCATCGCCCTTTTTGAGTCGCAGCACCCGGATGGCATGTTTCGATTCGTCTTCATCGAGCACAACCGTTTCGGTCGTAAGTTCAGGAATGTAAAAAATATTCATAGGCGGTCCGGCCCGATTGTTTGTACAAACCATTCTTCAAATTTGGCGCGGATCGCTTCCGGTGAACCCCCGTTTTCCCGCATCGACTTCAGGGATAACGCCCCATCTGATTTTGAAAGTTTCACACCTTTATCATCTGTGACAAGATCGTGGTGAACAAATTTCATTTTATGGAATTCATACGCTTCCATTTTTTGCGCGAGGAAAATCTGCGCTGCCGTGGATGGTAAGAGGTCTGTGCCGCGAACGATATAATTGACACCAAAAAATAAATCATCAACCACCGAGGTGAGCTGATAAGCCTGCACCCGGTCGCGGCGGCGGATGATAAACGACCCGACATCTTCGTCAAGGTCAATGACAATTCCACCGCGCAATTCATCCCGGAAGGCGATTTCGGTGTGCATCGGAACCCCTATCCGTAATGCAGTATCGGGCGTATCAAGCGGAATTCTTTTTTCGTAACACGTACAGTTTTTTTCTTTCAGCTGCTTCCTGGAACAATTACATGCAAAAACATCGGCGACAATGATCAGCTTTTCGATCACCTCGTTGTAATAGGAAAGGCGGTGGCGCTGTGACCAGTTCTGTTCAAAGTCTTTTTCATTTTCCGGTCCTTCGGCGCATTTGATTCCGAGCCAGGAAAGGCTTTCAAAAATATCGCTGACAAATTCCGGTCGCATGTGTTCAGCATCACGGTCATCAATGCGCAGTAAAATTCTGCCGTTGTATTTTTTTGCAAGCTTTTCCGTGAGCAGAAAGGAATAAGCGTTCCCGGAATGCAGGTAGCCGCTGGGAGTCGGTGCGATCCGGAAAAGGTATTCTGGCTGAAGCGTGGTGCTCATCGTACTGAAGCGATGTGCAAATGTGCTGAATTTTTAGTTCAGCACTCAACGTAAATGAGGATTTTGAGCGGCGCAGCCAACGAAGTAATGGCGGGTTATTAGAGATGCCCTTCAGTAAAGATCTGTTTCGTCGATAAGATCAACCACATCGCGGTATTGCACATTTTGCATTTCCTCCTGATTGTATTTGCGCGGAATATCGCTGTTGCCAGGACCCGAACCTTCGTCGCCCGGATCCATGGTGTTGTTGATGTCGAAAATATCATACATCAGGTAGTTACCTGCAACTTTTTTGGATTTACCGAACCGGAAGCTCACGCCCACATGAATGAAAAGCGCAGGATCTGGTTTTGCATAATAAAAAGGCGCCAGCGGCTGCGCATTGTTTTGCTGGTTATAATAGAATGAATAAAACCGCAGTCTTGTCCGCACAGCAAACCCGGTAGAAAAATAAAAGCTGATATTCGGATTCGGCCGGACGTCAAAACGGATTCCGTTTGCAAGACCCCATTGTCCCATCTGGAAAGCGCGGTCTTCCTGCCCGCTGTAAATGCTGTCGGTATTGCTAAGGTTGTACAGTCCACCGTAAGAACGTGAATAAAGCGTGAAAGAAAATTTCGGCGACGGCTGGATCACGAGCGCGGTATGCCTTGGAAACTGCAGTTGGAAATAAACCGGACCATCCAGAGCGCCCCATCTGAATCCAACCATTGGCATATAAAAACGGTTTCCAAGCAAAAAGTTTTTTGTAAACCCGATGCGCCAGCTGAAGGTCGGCTTCACCATACAATTGAAGATCACCGAGCCACCCATGCGCCATTGTTGGGAGTTCTGACCTTTGTAACGGTCGCCTGTTACGAAGGGAAAAAGGTCGGTGAACAAAACGCATTTTGAATTAAAGCCCCAGATGCCCCGCAATCCGATTCCTGCTTTGTACAGACTGTGCTGGTCCTGCAGCTCACTGAACCGGGGTCTGACATTCACCGCGTTGAGCGTGAGCAGGAGATGAAAAGTATTTAAGGACGTGCTGTCTTTTTTACCCGGCTTTGTCGATGTATAAAGCGGTGCATAAAATCCGAGGTTTGTCTGGCCGAAAGCATATTTTCCAAGCCGTTTCGTAAGAGCGGGGTTTGCGCTTCTCAGCCTCGAATCGCCGACGGAAAAATTATCAAAATACAAGGTGGGGCGGATGTAATTTCTTACAACCCGTTGCCGGTATTTTTCGCGTGCCGGAATAACCGCTGATGAATCGCCGGGACCATATCTTCCAAAAGCGTCATAGGGGACCAGAGTCCCCGCAAAAACCAGAATCAGCAGCGCGCCTCGCATACTCATTTCTGTTTTGGGTTATTATCTTCAGTAAGGATGCGTAAAAGTTCCTTTTTGAAATCTTCTTCCGCCACGTAAAGTTGGGCTAATTTTTTAGCAGGCAGAATCGCCTTGAGCCTGTTGTGCATCTCTGCCTGCAGGGCAACATCCCGCTGGCGCAAAGAAATTTCTTCATCCGCC
>DATDOQ010000381.1:0-3504 GCA_035293205.1 Bacteroidia bacterium | reverse complement strand
GAATTATGGACAAACATATGATGTCCGTGTTCGCGCAAAGACAGGCGGGATCTGGGGGACATATGCCAATACCTGCACGATCAGCCTGAGTGCGGCAGCGCCCAGTCCACAGTTACAAGCATCTTATTGCAATATCGGCGGACTTGCACTTAACAGCTATATCTATTGTACTGCAGTAGGCGGCGCGACAGATTACCGCTACCAGTTCACGGATTTCACGGATGCCACGGTTTATACGCGCACACGCGGAAACTACTATACAGATTTCAACCTTGCATGGGTAACATCACCCGGTCGACTCAAGTATAATCACACTTATAATGTGGAGGTTGCCGCAAAGATCAATGGCGTATGGGGAGCTTATGGCGCGGTTTGCCAGATTACCACCCAAGGGTTCCCAACTCCGCAATTGACACCAGCATCCTGCGGCGCATCCGGTTTGCTCAGCACCGATAAAATTTTCACCACTTCTGTAGGCGGTGCGACAAATTACCAATACCGGTTCACAGCGCAGGGCGGTGGCACACCATTCACGAAGTTCAGAGGTTCAAATTCCACCTATTACGTTCTTAGCTGGGCTGGACTTGCTGCAAGCACCACCTATGATGTTGAGGTGCGCGCCTATGCAGGCGGCGAATGGGGTCCCTATGGCACTACATGCACGATTTCTACTTCACAGGGCTTCCGCTTCGCAGATCCGATGGCCGAAAGCCAGGATGGAACAGAAGCAACTAAGTTTTCTGCTTCGGTTTATCCAAACCCGGCTGAAGCTGGCTCCACGCCATACATTCAGATAAATGGCGCTGATGGACAAAAAGCAGTTGTCCGCATTTTTGACATCGCTGGTAAAGAATGTGCTGCGTATACAATGCAGCCTGTTGGAGAAGAATTCAACGCACAAATGAATAGCTTCGCTGAACTGCAGTCTGGTCTGTATATTATTACGGTAACAGTAAATGGATCGGTTCAGACTTCACGACTGGTTATCCGATAACAAAAAATAAATTTGAAAAAGAAGGGATGCGAAAGCTTCCCTTTTTTAATGGGGTTAATGGGGCTAATGGGGTTAATGGGAAAATGGGTTGTCAGAGTTAATCGGAATAAATGTGTACTTGTGAGGACCGGTTTAATAACCAACTCCCAACCTTCGGTTGTTTAGCGGGTGATAAATGGAATGGAGCAATTTATTGGTGAAATTGTTTAATTTTTTTTCGAGCGCAGCGATTTCGGGTAGCATAAGAAATATTTTTTCACCGGATGCGACAAAACGGAAATGTTAAGCAGGTCTGCCGCTTCCGCAATGTCCATCACCGCGCCGTTTTTGAAAAGGATATTGATACGGATATTGTCGGTGGCATAAGCGCTGTTCTGGACGGCTCCGCTGAAAACATAATAGGGAATATCCTCTTTTTTCAGCCGGAATTTTTTTGCCGCTTTCTGCTGCAGCTTACGCACATAGTCGCCGGCGAACGGACGGTTTTGCAATTCCACCGAATAAAGTTTTCTGTTGACTAACGAAAGGCAGAGAAAAGAAAGGATCGGATCGCTGTGGTCCAGCCAGCCTTTGATGCTACCCATGATGTCATAGTCGTCGAGCCGCGCAAATGCCTCATGCACTTCCGGTTTTTCAAGAAACGCGCGTTTGGAAAAACGGTTGTACAGGAAAAGCCGGAAGGCAGGCGTACAGAAAAGATCTTCGCCTTTTTCAGCTAAATATTTTGCGCGCCGGAGAATATTGATCAGAAGATGCTCCGCGCTTACCACGGTTTTATGCAGGTAAACCTGCCAGTACATCAGCCTGCGCGCAACAATGAACTTTTCAATCGAATAAATTCCTTTTGCTTCCACCACAAGATTCCCGTTCACCACGTTTAGCATCTTTACGATCCGGTCGCTGCTGATGATCCCTTCGGAAACGCCGGTGAAAAAGCTGTCGCGCAGAAGGTAATCGAGACGGTCCAGGTCAAGCTGGCTGGAAACAAGCTGGTGCAGAAATTTTTTCGAATAACGGTTTCTGAAAATTTTGATGGCAAGGGAAAGTTTGCCTTTGAATTCCACATTCAGCTTTTCCATGTAAAAGGTGGAAAGGTCTTCATGCGTCACATTGTGCACAATGCTGTTTTCAAGCGAATGCGAAAATGGCCCATGACCGATATCGTGCAGTAGGATAGCGATGGTTGCTGCTTCAGCTTCTGCATCTGAAATCGTATGTCCTTTGGAACGGATCACATCCACCGCTTCGCCCATCAGGTGCATAGCGCCGAGCGCGTGGTGAAAACGTGTATGCAAGGCGCCGGGGTAAACAAGATTCGTTAAACCTAACTGCCGGATACGGCGCAAACGCTGGAACCAGGGGTGATCGATCAGCTTAAAAACCAGTTCCGAGGGAACTGTGACAAAACCGTAAACCGGGTCGTTGAAGATTTTACGTTTGGGGGGGATTTTCGCCACGCGTTTCGTAGGTTTCTGTTATGCCCTTATTCCTTGTTGGTTGTCTTAATATACAATTCCTTCAACTGTTTTTCATCAATCACGCTCGGTGAATCAATCATTACATCTCTTCCGGCATTGTTTTTTGGAAATGCGATAAAATCCCTGATGGAATCGGCACCACCGAAAAGCGAACACAGCCGGTCGAAACCGAACGCGATACCGCCATGCGGGGGCGCCCCGAATTCGAAAGCATTCATTAAAAAACCAAATTGCGCCTGCGCCTCTTCCGGGGTGAAACCGAGCACGGCAAACATTTTCTCCTGCAACTTTTTATCGAAGATCCGGATGGACCCGCCGCCAATTTCTACGCCGTTGATGACCATGTCGTAGGCGTTCGCGCGGATTTCCCCAAACTTTGCGCGGTCGTTTAACTTTGAAATATCTTCGGGCCAGGGCGCAGTGAAAGGATGATGCATCGCAAACCACCGGTTTTCATTTTCATTGTATTCCAGCAAAGGAAAATCAATCACCCAAAGGCAGGAAAATTTATTTTTATCCCGCAATCCAAGACGTGTCCCCATTTCAAGCCGCAATTCGCCGAGGGCTTTTCTGGTTTTATCTTTGTTGCCGGCAAGAATAAGAAGCAGATCACCCGGCCGCGCCTGTAATTTTTCCACCCACTTGATAAGTTCAGCCTCCGTGTAAAATTTATCCACAGATGATTTAATGGTTCCGTCGCCATTGTAACGGACATACACCAGGCCCGTTGCCCCGATCTGCGGCCGTTTAACAAATTCTGTCAGCTCATCCAGCTGCTTGCGGGTGTAGGATGCGGCTCCGGTTGCGCTGATTCCTACCACCAGCTCCGCCTCATCAAAAACTTTGAAGTTGTGTCCTTTTACAATATCATTCATTTCGCCGAACTTCATTTCGAATCGCGTATCCGGTTTATCGCTGCCATAGCATTTCATGGCATCCGCATAACTCAGGTGCGGCAGCTCACCGATCTCAATTTCTTTGACCTCGAGAAAAAGATGACGGATAAGGCCTTCGAACATGCTGAGCACATCG
>DATDOQ010000380.1:0-9595 GCA_035293205.1 Bacteroidia bacterium | reverse complement strand
TGATCTTGCCTGCATCCAGCAGTTGGCGAATGGTGAACACGAGCTCTTTTTCTTCGATATCCTGGAAAGCGGAAGAGATCTCATCTGTTTTTCGAGGCTGCGCTTCAAGCAGCGCGACGATTTGTTTGGCGAGCGCTGCGCGGTTCGTCTTTTTTGATGCAGCGGCTTTTTGCCGGCATACATCACATTTTCCGCAATCATCAGCGTCGGTTTCGCCGAAATATGCAAGCAGGCGTGATTGCCGGCATCTCGTATCATCTGTGGCGAAAAGCCGCATGGCATACATTCGCTCTTCCGCCGCTTTTTTTCGCGTGGCGAGATTGGTGGGGGAAACGTAAAGTGTTTTGGAATCCACCCGGGCGGAAATATATGTCAGCAACGGCCGGTCATTCTGCGGAATATAATTCAGCAGGTTCATTTTGTCAAGTTCCAGCAATTTTTTTGATACTTCAGCGACAGAAATATTCAGCTTTACCGCGATCTCTTTTTCTTTGATCCGCACATATTCATCAAACAAGCCGCCGTAAAGGCGGAGGATGGTTTTGATCAGCATTTCGTAGGCTGGATTCGCAACCTCGTAACGGTAGAGCTCTTCATTCCGCACGAGAATTTTAAGGCGCGGTGGCGTGTAAATGGAATCGCTGACCACAATGTAACCTTCCCTTTCAAGAACTTTCAGGCTGCTGAAAACGACGAGCTGATCGAGCTTATAGGTTCGGCAAAGTTTCTCCATGTCAAAAACTACGGTCATCCCTTCGCCGGCGCCAGTGGGAATCTCGTAGAGATTGGCGAGCGCCTGATAAGTCCGCCGGATCTCTTCCAGAGAAGGAAAAGAATTTTTAATGTTCCGTTCAAGCTCATCCAGATCATGATGATTCCAGAAAAGAACCGCGTGTGCCGGCAGGCTGTCCCGTCCGCCGCGTCCTGCTTCCTGGAAATACGCTTCGGGACTTTCCGGCAAATCGAGGTGGGCGACAAAACGCACATTCGGTTTATCGATGCCCATGCCGAAAGCGTTGGTCGCAACCATTACCCGCGCGCGATCACTGATCCAATCCTGCTGGCGCTGTTGCCGCTCGCCGGCTGTTAATCCCGCGTGATAAAATGTGGCAGAGATTTGATTTTTCTGAAGGAAAGCAGCGATCTCCTGCGTTTTTTTCCGGCTCCGCACATATAAAATTCCGCTCCCAGGAACCTGCTTCGCGAGTTTGAGTATCGCTCCGTTTTTATCTTCTGTATTCCGGATGATGTAGGATAAATTTTCCCGCGCAAAGCCGGCGCGAAAAACATTATTCTTTTTGAATAAAAGTTTTTCCTGGATATCACCTACCACTTTTCCGGTGGCAGTTGCAGTTAATGCCAGAACCGGAACATTGGGAATAATTTCACGCAGCTCCGCGATCTGCAAATAGGGAGGACGAAAATCATATCCCCATTGCGAAATGCAGTGGGCCTCGTCAACTGCCAGGAGATTGACTTTCATTTTGCCGATCCGGATGCGCGCCAGCTCGGTTTGCAAACGTTCGGGCGAGAGGTAAAGAAACCGGGTGTGGCCATAAATACAGTTGTCGAACGCGATATCCATTTCCCTTTTTCCCATCGCCGAGGTGATGGCGATCGCTTTGATTGATTTTCTTTTTAAATTTTCCACCTGGTCCTGCATCAGCGCGATAAGCGGGGAAACAACAATACAGATGCCTTCTTGGCACAAGGCGGGAACCTGGAAACAGATCGATTTTCCTCCACCGGTAGGCAGAAGCGCGAGGGTGTCTTTACCTTCCAGAACGCTTTGGATAATATTCTCCTGGAGCGGACGGAATTGATCGTAACCCCAGTATTTATTTAATATGGATTTCGGAGTTTCCAAATTTCAAATTTCATCAGGAAATAAAAATGGGACGCTGAACCGCCAGACCATCGCATCCGTTTTGCAAACAGGCGGCAGCCAAACCGGCATTACTGAAACGATCCGCATCATTTTGGCCGCAATGGTGTTCGCGACGGTCGCGTCATTAATGGAGCAATTACCCGGTTTGAGCGTTATGCTGTCGATGGTGAAAAAAACATTTACAGCTTTCCCGCGCATCTGCCTTTTTTCTTCAGGCGTGAATTGCGCGCGGATGGATTTTGCGATGTATTCGTATTGCATCATGTTTCCGCCAAAATACCGCGGACCGCAAATCAGTGAATGCGCGCGGGAGGAATCAACATACAATTCAGTGTGATTGTCAAAGTCCAGCCGCTGAATGAGTTTTCCGGCGGAATCGGCAGCGTAAAATTCCCAAATGCCGGTTGGCGAATCATTCGAATAATTTCCTTTGATATAAATTTTGTCGTACCGCGTGTAGCGTTTGTATTCGCCGGACTTCAGGCCATTTATTTTGTTATAATCCTCATTCACGGCTCCATTTTTATGATGGGTGAGGACATGGACCGTATCGCCTGTTTGCCCTGGGACCGTTCCCGCGAAAAAAACAAATAGAAAAGCGAAGAGGGTTTTCATTTCTCTAAAGTTAAGGATCACAAAGACGTCTTAAGGATTATGTTCAAAAAAAACCCGAAAGCCTTCGGACCCGAAAGCTTTCGGGTGATTAACGGGCTGATCTGCCGGCAACCGGAAATTTTCCTTATTCGACCGCGTTAATCTATTCCGCCGCAGGCATCCTGCATGAATGATTTTGATTCCATGTGAAAATCATATTTTGTGCTGTAGCGGCCCGACTCCCACCAGAACTTTGTGCGCTTCCGGTCGTAATTGCCAATTTCATTCATAGATGCTGCGTCATAAAGCCGGCCATTCACCATGGTGGAATTTACAAACTGTGAATTCTGGATATCCTCGAGCGGATTCTTATCAAGAATAACGAGGTCGGCCAGCTTTCCCGCTTCGATGGAACCGATTTGTTTGTCCATGCCGAGATACCAGGCGCCATTCATGGTCGCGCATCGAATCGCTTGCAATGGTGTCATTCATCCCTGTGCAAGCATCCAAAGTTCCCAGTGCGCGCCAAGTCCTTGCAGCTGTCCATGCGCGCCTAGATTCACTTTTACGCCGGCGTCTGCCAGCTTTTTGCAGGATTGTGAAACGAGTATGTGCCCGTTGGTGTACTCCTCTTCCGGAATCATTTCGCGATGACGCGAACGCGAATCCAATTGCCCGCGCGGGTAGAATGAAAGCAGGTGATTGTTTTCCCAGACATTTGTTTTCTGGTACCAATAATTTTCTCCGTTAATCGCGCCGTAAGCAACGATCAGTGTTGGCGTATAACCGGTTTCACTAGCGCTCCATAATTTTACAACATCATCGTAAACCGGCGCGACCGGAATATTGTGCTCAATTCCGGTATGTCCGTCCAGCAACTGTGTCATGTTATGATAAAAGAAGGAGCCACCTTCCGGAACAACCATCATTTCCTGTTTGCGCGCGGCGGTGATCACCTGCTGGCGCTGATCGCGACGGGGCTGGTTATAGCTTTTCACGGAAAACGCGCCGGATTCTTTTGTGCGGTAAATAGCGGAATGCGCGTCTTCGTAATTGTTGATCACGGCTTTGAATTCTGCTTCCGCGCCGTATAAGATCCAGCCGGTTGAAAAAATACGCGGACCAACCATGTGTCCTGCGCGAACCGCCTCTGACTGGGAAAACACCATTTCCGTATTAGAAGAAGGATCGTGCGTGGTGGTCACGCCGAATGAAAGATTGGTGTAATAGCTCCATTGCTTCTGCGGTGAAACGCCATGCCTGAATGTTCCAAGATGCGCATGCACATCCACCATGCCGGGCATAATGGTTTTACCCGCGCAGTTGATCTCTTTTGCGCCGGAAGGAATTGTTGTTTCGCCCATTTTGCCCACGGCAATGATCCGGTTGTTATTTACGACAACTACGCCGTTTTCGATCACTTCGTTTTTGACATTGACGGTGATTATACGCGCGTTTGTGAAGGCAACTGTTCCCACTGGTTTGTCGGCAGGAATTTCGAGATTCACCGCTACGCCTGTTGTATCATAACCGGGAAGCGAATCGGGTGCTCCGGCAACGAAATCAAAAGTTTTCGCCATTTCGCGGGTGAAATAGCTTCCGCCCGCGGTCCAGTGCAGCCTGCTTCCATCGGGCGACCAGTGAAGGCTCTGACCGGCATCACGTGTGACACAGGAGGAAGGAACCTGCTTTACATCCTGGCTTAGCTCGAGGGTTTTCCCGGAAGGCGGAAACGCGCATACATAAACCTTATGAAGCTCACGAAACGCCAGCCATTGATTATCCGGGCTTGGAATAATTTCCCAGGCATATTGGGAAGTAGCGATGTTCCGGAACAAACGTGTGGAAAGATCGAATGATTTAAGCGCTTTTATTTCGCCCGCATCCGCATAAAATAGTATTTGTTTTCCATTGGTAGAAAATGTGGGCGACGATGCGCCTTCATCAAACAGGAAAACTGGTTTTTCATTACTGGATGCGCCTGAAACATTCACCGTATAAATTCCTGGCTTCACGCTGAAAACATAACCCTGGTGATCGTTGCCCCATTCTTTCCAGTAAACCAGTGTCTTTCCATCAGGTGAAAAAGCCGGGGTCCGGAATATTCCTTTTTCGGTGACAATTTTAACCGGAACAGCTTTTGAATTTTTAAGATCAAGCGACATCACAGCGCCCGTCTGTTCATCGTTCCAGGAAACATACGCGAGTTTGGAACCGTCCGGAGAAAATGCCGGCTCATATTCAAAATCGGTTCCGCTGGTCAGGCGAACAGGTTTTCCATCCGGCAATGATTTTTTCCATAAAAAACCGGCAGCATTAAACACCAGCCACTTTCCATCCGGAGAGGTCACTGCATTCCGTATCATCTTCGCAGTAAATTTTTCAGGCGCAGGATTTTGTTCATAACGGAGCGCTTTGTAAATTTTATGCGCGCAATCCGCGGTAAAAGGAATTTCTTTTGCCTGCTGGGTGACCACATCAAGCATGCGTATTTTTCCTTTTGACCAGATGACAATTTGTTTGTTGCCGGGCATCCAGCTGAAGCCGGTGTAAACACCAAAAATGCACCATGCTTCCTGCTGGTCTTTGCTGAGATCATCATACACGGGCCATTCTTCCCCTGTTGCCAGGTCACGCAGGAAAAGGACGGATTTAATACCAACGCGGCGGACAAAAGCAAGTGTTTTTCCGTCGCGTGAAATTTGCGGACGGCAGGCGCCACCCGGACCACCGGTTACTTCTTCAATGCGGTCGTTCTGGATATCGAGGCGGCGGATCACATAGATCTCGTCGTTTGGATCCTTGTTATACTGAAAGTATCCGCCGGGGTACATGTCTTCGCTGAAATAAAGATATTTTCCATCGGGTGAAACCGAAGGCTCATTTACATCCTGCTGCTTGTTCTTCTTTTTTGTAAGTTGTACTCCTTCACCACCTTTTACATGATACATCCACATTTCCCCGGCGCCCAGCGAGCGGGTGGAAGTAAAGTGTTTCCGGGCGACCAGGTATTGCCCGTCGGGGCTCCACACGGCGTTGTTCAGCAAGCGGAAGCTTTCTTTCGTCACCTGCCGGGCGCCTGAACCATCGGCCTGCATGATCCAGATATTGTCTCCGCCGCCCTCATCGCTCGTAAAACAAATTGATTTTCCGTCCGGGCTGAAACGCGGCTGGCATTGCCATGCATGACCGGCCTGGAGCGCAACGGCTTTTCCACCGGTAACCGGTATGGAATAAATATCACCGAGCAAGTCAAAAACGATGGATTTACCATCCGGACTTACGTCAAGATTCATCCAGGTACCTTCATTGACGGTGAAATTGACAGTTTTGAAATCCCCGGGAGGATTATTGACATCCCATTTTGGTTTTTCGCCGGCAGCGATCAAAAAGGCGGAGGCTACGGCCACAATAATAAAGCGGTAAAACATTGGAAGTGGTATTAATCTGGTTAAAATAAGGACGTTGTGATGGAGGAAGTTGTTTTTCAGATTTATTTTTGAAAAACGACACCAAAGAAAACGAAAAAGCTTCGTTTTTCAGAGCGAAAAGCGAAGCTTTCTGGAATAAAATTACAGACCCGATAGCTATCAGGTCAGAATCCCGTTTTGGGAGTGGGTTTTTGCTGGATGAGAATTCCAAGACAGGCTCCGTCCGCTGCTTTACCTTTTTTGGTTCCTTCACCCGGGATGGTTACGGTGATGATCGCATTAAGGCTAGCCTCGTTCGCAAATTCAAAGTGGGGTGATTTATTATCGGTGGCATTATCATAAAGGACCTCGCCTGTTGCGGCATCCGTCATGACCATGCCGATTCCTTCCCCGAGGAGGATATCCGCGCAAAGTGTAATGCTGTAGTCAAATCCTTTGAAGAAGACCACTTTAAGGCGGGATGTTGTGCCTTTCCCGAAAAGTCCGCTTTTAGATTGGGAATTGTAAATAAATCCTTCTTCTGAAGCCTGGTTGCATTCTTCCTGGCGGTGAAAGCTGATGCAGGTGTTTTGCGCATAAACCTGAAGATTCAGGCTGATCGTGGCGGCAAGCATTAAACAAACAGAAAGCTTATTCTTCATGGCAATTTTTATTGAGTCGGGTTTTGATTGACTATTGAGCGGCAATGAAGCTTGTACGCATTCCGCCGATTTTGGTTTTGATTTTTTCAAACTGGTCTTTCGTGATCTCGGTTTTGGCACCGCCGCCGAGCACGCGCTTATTATTTTTCATGGTCATACCGCCGGAACGGCCCATTTGTACATCCGCGAAAAGGGTCTGCAGTTCTTTCAGATCTCCACTGACGGCCTTTACGTTCTCATTTGATTCATATTTCGAGATAAATTCGAGCAAGTTGTCAAGTGAAATCTTTTGCTCTGCGATATGTTCAGCGGTTTGCTTGTCTTTTTCAAAATCCTTCACCATGCTGCTCATGAGGTAAAGTGTTTCCACCCACCCTCCGGCAAGCATCAGGCTCAGGTCAGCACCGCGATCGCCCTGTTCAAGATTTTCGAATGACGATAAATAGAGATCACTTGAAATAGCAATGAGAGAATCTGCATTTCCTGCATTTTTGCTGATGCGGTCTTTGTCTTTTTCGGTTAAGCTGGTGGCAACTTTCAGCTTATCGCCCATGCGTACACAAACGCCGAAATAGGGAACCACTTTGTTACTGCCTGCGCCAAATGTTGAACAATACAAAAGATCGGCCGAATAAATGCCAAGATTCAGTGACTGCGCTTTTTTGCTTTCATATTTTTTTTCATTTTCAACCGGGTTGAGCAGGTTGAAATCGGCGTTTTTGGCGCCGGCCACCTTCATAAAAGCGAACATTTCGCTGGGTGAGGGAACACCTGCTGGAAGATCAGCGCCACTAGTGTCGGCAGCAGTCATGCCGTCTGTATCAGCTCCAGTGGTGTCTGAGGAATCTCCACCATTTTCATCAGGTCCACACGAGGAAAGCGCAATAGTGATGAACGCGGCGGCCACAAAAAGGCACATAACCGGCAAAAAACGTTGTTTCATAAGATTGGTTTAGTCCGACGAAGTCCCGAAAGCCTTCGGGACGTTTGAGGCAAAAATAGTCTTTTTTCTCATCTGCAACATTTGCGGTTCGAACCGTTTAATTTTCCTTTTGCCGGACTGCGCCGGAAGCGCAAATACAATACAACCGGCAGCCATGTATCTTTACCGGATGCGGCTTTTCCCCTTATTACTGATTTTTCTGACCGTATTTACAGCATGCAATGAAAAACCGGCAGAGGAAATTCCCTATGGCACACGCAAAGCGATCGCGTATAACAATGTGATGATTACATTTTATGAGACTGTCCGCGAAGAACGTGGTTATCTTGCAGCAGCGCTCGGGGAAAAATCAGCGCCTGAAAGCCAGAAACTTTTGGAAAATATGAACCAGGCCCTCAGCCGCTTGGCGGATTCATTGCTTAAAAAAGGGGATTTTGAAGGCGATTCGTCCTTGCGTTATGCCATGCAGGTTTTGATCAATTCATACAGAAGGGATTTACAACATGCAGGAGCAGCGCTTTCACTTATGTATTCCGATATTTCGATCGATACGCTGTTATATCCGGATACTATTTACCCTGAAGCAGATTCGCTGGATCCATTTGCAGGTTTGCCACAAGCATACGAAAGGATCTTCGGACGAAATAAAACAACTTTAAAAGCGGAAGAAAATTTTCATTCGGCGCAGAAACAATTTGCGCGTAAATCCGGCTTTTTACTGGTTAACAGGAAAGCCAGGCGGTTACAAAACTGATAGCGGTCTGTAAATAAAGTCGGGGTGAGAGGACTCGAACCTCCGGCCTCCACGTCCCGAACGTGGCGCGCTAGCCAACTGCGCTACACCCCGATTGAGCGATAACGGGGGCAAAAGTAAGAAAAAGTAGGTGGTACTTTGGTAGGGGCGGTAGGCGGGTTAATGGGTTAATGTGTTAATGGGTTAATGAGTAAATGAGTTAATGGTCATAATACTCCTTTGCCATTGAAAATTGGTTCATTGCCAATTGCTCCTTTTTGCTGATTGTATTCCGTTTATCAAAGGAACTCAACCGGTTATAATTATTCCGGAACCTGCGTTTACTTTTCCCGTAATTTTGTGCATGAGAAAAACGCTACTGACTCAATTTGTGCTAATGTTAATGCTGGGTGCGGGCATCGCTCAGACGGAAAAAAAATCCTCCCCGACGAAATTGTCACCAGCTTCTTTTGATCGCTACCTGAGCATTGGTGGCGGCACTTCCTGGTCGGTGATCAACAACCGGAAAGAAACGCGCGGACAATATAAAATGGGCTTCAACGGGCACGCTGCGTGGCATACTTCGCCCTGGTTCAGCGTCTCTGCCGATTATACCTGGTTCCTGCCGCATCATTCCAGTCCTGCTTTTAACGATATCAAATCCTGGAATTCAGAACTAAATGGCAATTTGTCCATGGCTATTGGTCAGAGTGATCTGCTTTTTAAAACCATGTTCGGGCTGTCTTACATGGAATGGGAAGGTACTTACGTCGGACCTTCACTGAATGATAACAATAAATATTATTACGGTTTGCTTGTCGAACAGTCATGGGTCGGCGCGAACCTCGGCTGCGGCTTGTCATATAGCATCAACCGGAATTTAGCTGCCACATTTGACTACCGGCTTCGTTTTGCCTCCGAAAAACGGGACCTCTTCAGCATTTCAGATACCGGATTTTTCCTTTCGCTCGACTGGAAATTCCGCGGACCGGAAAATCTGGAAACGGATCAGACCGGGAAAAAACGAAAGCCCGCTAAAAACCGTCATGGCCGTATTTATAAATGGTTGAAGCGGGGTGTGTGAGGTGAGTAGTTGGTTTGTTAGTTAGTTAGTTGGTTGGTTGGTTGGTTGGTTGGTTGGTTGGTTGAGTTGAGAAGTTAGTTGGTTGGTTGGTTGATTAGGTAGTTAGTTTGTTGAGTTGAGAAGTTGGTTGAGTTGAAGGGTTTTTATTGTCTGTAACAAATTCAGCGCTTTGGCACCTGATGTGCTGTTCCCCGGAATCTGGCATTCCTTTAGGTATCTTTATAGAATGAGTTCACGGTTGTTACTGATTTCCCTGCTGGTATTCTGCTTTATCGGCGGGG
>DATDOQ010000379.1:0-3066 GCA_035293205.1 Bacteroidia bacterium | reverse complement strand
CCAGGAGAGACGCGTCGATCGCGGTACCGCTTGAATCCCATAATTCAATCCCGAATGGTTTTTTCGGAAACATTTGTGAGCTGGAGCCGCGCTTTTCGATCCCGCATTTTCCATTGTAATTATTAAAAGGATCCGTCACCGCGTTGATGTTACCATTACCATTGAAAATAATTCCCATATCCGCCATGATCTTCGGCTCATCCGGAATAGCCTGGTTATTGATCGTGTTAATTATAACCAGCGGGAGATTTGAAACTGAAAATGGCGTTGCAGTTGCCGGTGAGTTTCCGAATGTGATGCTCCAGCTGAGCAAAAAACCATTATCCGCCGGATAAACATCCGTTACGCGCAGGATCCAGGCGCCGTTCCCATTCTGCCCGTTGTTGATCAAACCCACCGGTCCCATCGGGCGGAATGTTCCTGAAAAGGGCGGACTGGCCGTGGTGATCGCTGTAGCTGCATATTGATTAAAACACGTATTTGTAAAATTATCGCCGCTTCCACCCTGCCCGCCAACCAGCAATGCAACGGTGCCATCCGGAGAAACGATCCGGATCTCCAGGTCTTCATCCCAGGTATGCATCAGGTTAACACAAACTGTTTCCAGGCCGAACGATAAGGAATCAATATTGGAAGGTGAAAGACCGGAAACTGTCAGCGGAAAATCGGTTGTTGCAAAATCAGCGACCGGGCCGTTGCCGCCGGTGTACGTTTGGGAATTTCCCGGAATGAAAAAAATAACTGCTAAAAAGACGGGAAAAATTTTCTTCATGCGATTCATTATCAACTTCTACTACATGGCTGGGACAAAAAAAGTGCCGGAGTGGCGGGATTGCCGGAAAATCAAATTTAGCGTATTCTGCACATTCAACGATTCCGGCCGCCTGCGAAATGCCTTTTTCCAGCATCGGATTCCGCGAAATTCTTATAACTTCGCCTTCCGTTCAAAACAACCTAACTATGAAACGTATTTTATTCCTCCTTTTCCTGTTTGGAACAGGGACCGTATTGAATGCACAGATGAAAGATTCAACCTGCGCGGTGATCGTTCGTCTTTACGATGCACTCGACAGCAAGGACAAAAACGAGCGCGCGAAATTGCGGGAAGGGTCCGGCGAAATCAAAAGCACCTCGCCTGTAAAAGTAACGGTGTACAAATCAAATTTTATCATTCCCGGCTTCATCAATCCGGAGATCCAGGAAGGAATTTCGGGCAAGACTTATACCACCTATAGGGAATTTGCCACTTATGATGAAGCGGTGAAGGAATGGAATGCCATGAATAAAAAATTCCATGATAATTTTATCGGAGGATGGACATTCACAGAATACAATGTGCCGGCTGAATTGCATAAAAACGCGAAGCTGGTGCGGGATGGTTCCATGAGCGCACCGGTGGTACGTTACCGCCTCGAACGGGCTGGCGCCGCTTTCCGGCTCGTGATGGAGTTTTCATATTAATTATATTTCTTCTTTGATCCCGGCTTTCTGTTCCACAATTTCGCGGAATGGTCTGCTTTCCGCTTTTCCGGTTGCCCATGCGGGAAAGTCAAAATATTCAAACGCGGATTTTTCAAAAGGATCCGCTTCCAGCTTTTGTAATTGCGCGGAAAGTTCCGCAAAATGCGGCTGCATGGTTCGCGTATCGCCTGCTTTGGAGATCTTTTCCGCGAAACGAAGAAAAACATTTTCAAACTGGTAAGCGCGGTTACGGGTTTTCAGGTAACGCTGCACATTACGGCTGGAGTAGGGCAGCAGGTCGAAATGCGCCAGTTCGATATGGAGGATGAGGACGAACAGCTGCGCCACCGCGAAGATCCATTCATTCTGCCCGACTGCGGGATCGTTCAGCAAATGTGTCGTCCATTTTAATGCCTGGTGCAGCTGCCCGGCGCCATAGCAGGCAACGGCCATGCTCATAATGAAATGCGCCTCACGCAGTTTGCTCAGTCTTCCTTCAAAACGAGCGAGGCCTTCTTCGATCTTCGGCAATAGCTGCATGGCCTGATCAAAATGCCCAACGGTATTATACAAGGTCAGCTCCAGGCTATACGCGCTTGAAAAAAGTTTGATCTCCAGATCCTCGTTGCGCGCGGTGTCCAGCTTTTCGGGAAGTGCGCGGAGTTTTTTCAGGTTTTCCAGGACTTCGCTGTAGCGCCGGAGCTGGCTGCAGACATAAATCAGGTTAGTTAGCACGCCGAAATAAACATTCGGTTCATCGCGGAAAATTTCGGTGTTGGATTCGATCAGTTCAACATTCGCCGCCAGATGGAAATAGCAGTTTTCCGCATCCGCGATCGCGAAATAATAAGCGCTGTAGGTATGGTGATAAAGAAAATGCGCGTTTACCGAAAGATGTTCCGGCCGCCGCGAACTGACCGCCGCTTCAATCAGCCGTTTGAATTCTCCGAGCTGCGAGGATTCGCGCACGCGTCCTTTCGTGTTCAGCAAAATAAACAGACGGCTTTTAATATGCCAGAGCTCATTATATGCGCGGATATCTTCCGCGATCCGCCGGTCTTCTTCCAGCATTTTCAATACAACTTCATCCGTCATGCCGGAATAGCTGTGTTTTTCTGCGAGCGCTTTTTCCATCGCAAAAATTTCTACCAGCGCCGATTGCTTCTCATATTTTTCCGCAAGCTTTTTTGCGCTGCGCAAACGTTTCGCGCATTGTTCATACAGTGTTTTTTTATAAAGGATCTCGGCATAATGCAATTCTTTCCAGAGCTGGGCGTCCACCGAGCTGTTGTGATGAAATACATCGAGGCTGCGCAGGATACTTTCGTAAAGGCGGGATTTGGTGATCGAAAAATTATTGATGAGGGCATCGTCCTTAAATTTTTTCAGCAACGTTTCCTCTTCGTAATCTTTCATTTTTTCGATCGCGTCAAAAAGCACGACATAATTGTTCTGTTCGCCGATCGTATGACGCCCGGCAAAAATTTTAAAATGCCTTTTCTCCTGTTTCGTCAACGATTGAATGAGGCGATGAAGCTGTTCTGAAGATCTGCCGGACATGTTTAAAGATGATTAATTTTTGTGGTGTTTTGACTGGATAGATTT
>DATDOQ010000378.1:0-2600 GCA_035293205.1 Bacteroidia bacterium | reverse complement strand
GGTTTTGCACGCGCCCTGCAATTCTATTTTCACCACAAAATCAGCCGTAATTTCAAGAAGTGAAACATTCCCGCCATCCGTTTCAAGGAATGGCCGAAGCTGGCTGAGAGCCTCTTCAACACGCGCAACAAGGTCGTTATTCATTATTAGGAATCAGTCTACAAAGATAGTGAATTGGCCGCAGACATTCAAAAAACAGGTAGTTGGGTTGGATTAGTTGGTTGAGGAGTTGGATAAGATGGTTGAGGAGTTGGATAAGTTGGTTGAGTTGGTTAAGTGGTTAGGTGTATGCTTATGCGCTCCGATCGTTCAGATATTTAATGTAGCCATTCAACAATTTCAGGCACTTCTCATAGCGGCCTTTCATTTCATTGAAAATTTCCTGTGTGATACATTCTTCGTCCAATGCGCAGAAAAGATGATCGAGTGTTTCCTTCAGTGACCCGCGCGAATGACGTTGAAACTGAATCAGCTCCTTTTTGTGAAAACGACCATGTGCTTCAGCAATATTGGCAGTGACTGAACGCGACGAGCGTTTGATCTGGTCTGTCAGCCTGTAAATCTCTTCCGGCGGAAATTTCCGAGTAAGTACCGAAACAGCTTTCCGTAGTTCCCTTGCTTCTTTCCACACTTCTAAATCATAAAATTCTCCATATCCATTCATGACAAAATAAAAATTAGTAATGCGGCAAAGATATAACCGGAAAAAACAGAAATGCAAATCTAATCCTGAATCAGAACACCTTTACTACGTAAAAAATTTATCAACACACGTCTCAATTACTCAACCAACTCCCAACCAACCAACTTCTCAACTCAACCAACTCTTCAACTCGACCAACTCCTCAACTTAATCCTGCAAAGCTTCCTTCGGTTTCGAATTTGTTATCGCCACCTGCCGAACCACGTTTCCGGCAAGTTCCATGAAGGCTTTCGCAACTGGGGTAGTTTCCTGGAGCACCGCTGGCCTTCCGGCATCACCGGCCTCACAAATGCTCTGAACGAGCGGTATCTGGCCAAGAAGCGGAATTCCAAGATCTTCCGCAAGACGTAAAGCGCCTTCGCGGCCAAAAATGTAATACTTGTTTTCTGGCAGTTCCGCGGGAGTGAACCATGCCATGTTTTCTATGATGCCAAGCACCGGAACATTGATCTGCGGCATCCGGAACATCGCTACGCCTTTACGCGCGTCTGCAAGAGCAACATTTTGCGGTGTTGAAACGATCAGTACGCCCGTCAATGGAACGGCAGTGACTAGAGAAAGATGTATGTCGCCTGTGCCTGGAGGCAGATCAACGATAAGGTAATCAAGCTCACCCCAGTCTGCTTCGCCGAGCATCTGATTCAAAGCGCGTACGGCAATCGGACCCCGCCATGCAATTGCCTGGTTTACGTCGGCAAAAAATCCGATGGATAATAATTTCACGCCATAACTTTCGACGGGCACTAAGAGTTTTTTTCCATCCGCCGATTCGCGCAGTCCGGGTTTTTCCTGCAGCACGTCAAACATCAGCGGCACGGATGGACCGTAAATATCGGCATCGATCAGACCGACTTTTGCGCCGCACAGGGCAAGTGCGCAGGCGAGATTTGCAGCCACAGTGGATTTCCCGACTCCGCCTTTTCCCGAAGCCACGGCGATAATGTTTTTTACACCCGGAAGCACTGTGCCTCCTCTTTGCGTTGTGGTGGTGGCAGTCATTTTCACATTCACGTTCGCCTCTTTATCGACGTAATATTTGATCGCGTTGACGCATGCGCGCTGAATCATTTCCTTCATCGGGCAAGCCGGTGTCGTTAGCACAACGGTGAAAGAAACATTCAATCCGTCAATGGAAACATCCTTCACCATTCCGAGCGTGACGATATCCTTCTTCAGGTCCGGATCGTCCACATTGCGAAGTGCTTCGATGACCTGTTCGGTTGTAATTGCCATGCTGCAAATTTACCTGAATATCCGGCTATTTTATCGTAGATTCATAAGATGAAACGTTTCCTGGTTTTACTTGCAGCACTTTTTTTGGCAGGTTCCTTATTCGCTCAAAAATCTTTTTTGATTCACCTTACGATTGATAAAGTTCGCCTTGGAAAAGATTCGGTCGTTTTTAAGCCAGGTAAAACATTTCTATTCGAAACCACAGGCAAAACAGATACGATGGAAGTTGCAAAAGTGAAAGGCGTCCCGGTCGCTATAGTGATCGAAATCCGGAGAGTTTTTGTTGACAAGCAGGTGAATTACCAGCTCGGTTATGCATTTTATAAAAAATCAGCGGATAAATGGGAGCTGATCCGGCATTTTGGTTATACCGACCGGAATGATCTGCTTGCGCCGCGACCGGGATTTGAAAAATCGGCGAAGAAAAAGCCGGCACGGGAGGAATTCAATTGCCTGTTAGGCGATCCGGTGCAGTTTGCCGCGTGGTTCAGGATGGATGTTTATAAGAAGTGAATGTGATAATGCGGTAATGTGCTAATGTGTTAATGGAATAATCCTCCTACGCTACGCTTCGGCGGACAAGTGGGAAAATCCTCCTACGCTACGCTTCGGCGGACAAGTGGGGTTAATGGGGAAATTAGAAAATCGGAACCGCCTACTGCCT
>DATDOQ010000377.1:0-7372 GCA_035293205.1 Bacteroidia bacterium | reverse complement strand
CCCTGCAAACCAAACCGCGCCCGCTCCCATCAACGCGAAAGGAAAACGCACTGCCAATTCTGAAATGCCAAAAATTTTCGTCCAGAAATAAACCAGCAGATGCGTAAAAGGCGGATGTCCATCGTGCCTTACCCAATAATCGAGCAGAAAACCTGTGCTTCCCGAATGCTGAACACGGAAAAGCGTATCGAGCTCATCAGCGGTCATTGATTCCGAACCAAGCCCAATAAAACGCACAACGACGGCGAACAGCGTAATCCCGCCAAGCAGGTATAAAAAACTTTTCCCGGGATCCGGAACGGGTGGAAGCATTGGCCTAAAATACGAATTGCCTAATCAAATTTCTCCGGACGCATCTGCGGAAAAAACAGCACATCCTGGATCGAAACACTATCGGTCATGATCATTGCAAGTCGGTCAACACCGATACCGATCCCGGCTGTTGGCGGCATGCCGTATTCGAGCGCGCGCAGAAAATCGTGGTCGATGTACATGGCCTCGTCATCGCCGCGTTCCATCAATGCCGCCTGCTCTTCGAAACGCTCGCGCTGATCGATTGGATCATTGAGCTCGGTGTAAGCATTCGCAATTTCTTTCCCGTTAATCATCAGCTCAAAACGTTCCACCAATCCGGGTTTTGTGCGGTGCTTTTTGGTGAGCGGACTCATGTCAACCGGGTAATCCATGATGAATGTCGGCTGCACAAAATGCATTTCGCATTTATCACTGAAGATCTGATCGATGAGCTTACCGCGCCCCATGGTTTTGTCCACTTCAATTCCATTTGCGCGCGCGGCATTGAACAATTCTTCTTCGTTCATATTCGTCACATCAATGCCGGCGTATTCGAGGATCGCATCATACAACGTGATCCGGCGGAAGGGCGCAGTAAAATTCAGCGGTTGATTTTGGTAAGTTATTTCCGTGCTGCCATGTAATGAAATAGCGATCCGCTCCATCATTTGTTCGCAGGTCTTCATCATCCACTCGTAGTCGCGGTAAGCCACATAAAATTCCAGCACCGTAAATTCCGGGTTGTGTGTCCGGTCCATTCCTTCATTGCGGAAATTCCGTGAAAATTCGAACACGCCGTCAAATCCGCCGACAATGAGGCGTTTTAAATAAAGCTCATTTGCAATACGCAGGTAAAACGGAACGTCAAGTGCATTGTGATGTGTCACAAACGGGCGGGCAGCCGCGCCACCGGGAATTGCCTGGAGCACGGGCGTGTCCACTTCGAGCAAACCTTTATCGTTTAAGAAATCCCGCATCGTGTTGATCATCTTCGTGCGACGCAGGAAAGTTTCTTTCACAGCTGTATTAATGACAAGGTCCGCGTAACGCTGGCGGTAACGGAATTCAGGATCATTCACCTCATCGTGCGCAAGACCGGAAGCGTCCACTTTTACAATTGGAAATGGCCGAAGCGATTTTCCGAGGATCTTCAGCGAAGTGACATGAATGGAAATTTCACCCACCTGCGTGGTGAAAACGTAACCGGAAATACCGACAATATCGCCGATATCGAGCAGCTTTTTGAAAATGGTATTGTAAAGCGTTTTGTCTTCGCCCTGACAAATATCATCACGCCGGACATAGATCTGGATGCGGCCGGTGGAATCCTGCAGCTCAGCAAATGACGCGTTTCCCATTATGCGGGTGCTCATCAAACGGCCTGCAATAGTTACGTCCTTGTAGCTGGTTTTATCGCGTTCGTAGTTCTGGTGAATATCACGCGCTGTAACATTTACCTGGAATTCTTCAGGCGGGTAAGGATCAATGCCCAGCCTGCGCAGCTCCTCGAGCTTCTGGCGGCGGACTAACTCTTGTTCTGATAATTCTTGAGCCATAAATTCACCAAAAAGGTCAGCAAAGATACATTAGAACGGAGAAGGGAGGCCCGCCTTCACTAAAGTTTCGGCGGACAAGGTGGGAGGATATCTATTTTTTTCTCTGCCATGCTTTGCTTCGGGGAAGTTACGCGCAAACAAGAAGGACTCAATTCTATATATCTGAGGAGTCCTTTGGTCCATTCTCCAACGATTTATGCGTTATTAGTGAATAAACGATCGGCACAATCGCCAGCACGGCAATATAAATAAAGAAGGCAACACTCATGGTTTCTGCGGGCAGCAGGAAAATAAGCGGCAGCATGATCAGGGATCCGGCAACCCATACTTTTCCCGCCAAACGATGCGTGCGCTTCCAGACCTCTTCATTGTTCAGTGTCCATGGCGTTCTTATTCCGACAAAATAATTGTGCCGCAAACGGCCAAACTGATTTCCGAGCAGCAAAAACAAGCCGGTAACAGTTAGTGGAATAATTAGCGCAACATCGATATCGTAACCTAACGGAACGAAGATGGTTACAAGGCCCACAATTGCCAATACAATCGCCAGGCCAAGACGAATAGTCCAGTATGCGCCGGAGAAAAGCTCGTAATTTTTTTTGCGCGGATCAATGCGTGGCAGAAAAAGCAGGAGCAGGTAAACGCCAAGATTCACGAGTGGCCCGATAAACAGCGCTCCTTTTCCCCCGTAACTGTCCACTTCACCGGAAGCGTTCCAGTGTGTCGGAATTTTATCGGGAAATTTATCCCAGTTGAGCAGGATCGGGATCAGTGGTCCCAGGATCAGCAACCAGATCATCCAGTCGCGGCGCAAAGAAAAATTTGTTTTCATAGTTTATTTTTTTTTCATCCATTTATCCTCTTTTCTCTTTCCTCCCTCCCTTCTCCATTCTTATTACTTTTTTTATGTTTTTTCTTTTGTGTGAACGCCATTACCCACGAAAGCATTTCATCGAAAACCGTTGTGTTGAGGGAATACCGGACAAACTGGCCTTCTTTGATGGAAATGACGAGGTTCGCCTGCCGCAGCAGATCAAGGTGGTGTGAAATGCTGGGTTTGCTGATCGTGAATGCATCAGCAATCTCCCCGGCGGTCAAATCTTTTTCCCGCAGCATCTCGAGGATCTGCCGGCGGGTGGGGTCGTCGAGGGCGCGGAAGAGGGTATTCATGGCCCAAAGGTAATATATTTGTATAATTAGGCAAGTGTCTAATTAAAAAATTTTACGCGAATCTTTTGATGACCTTAAAAAAATAAACTTCAAATGATGGAATTCAGGCTTCTGCTAATCCATTTTAGGATTCAAACGCACAAAGACATTTTGGCTGGGATCATAAGTAAAACACATTCTATAAATCGAACCGACATTTTTACTTTTAACCTTTGCCGGGATAAATTCAGTAATACAGCGCTTCATTATATTATTGAATAATACCTCCCACTCCTCATTTGCAATCGCGTCCCTATCAAATCCCTTATAAAGCGTTTTTCCTTCGACGTCAATAACAAACACCAGGAACATCGAATTCACTCCGGCATCATAATAAGAACTTGGTCGAACAGCATTCGCGTTAAGTATACTGTCAATACTCAAGAATGCATGCGGCATGCTATCGTATTCCAGGTAAATTTTATTCTTTTCCAGGAAAAAGTACCTGTACTGATCCTGATGAAGTGCAAATTCATTACTGCTGGAATCCTGGAACGTAATCTTTATGCTGGTTTTGGAAGGTATAATTTCAGCGATGTATTTCTCCGGATTCCCGGTGAAGAGAACAGTTAATATTAATAAGGCGATCAAAACTTTCATAGCAATACAGACGTGGCCCCGGAGATGAACTACTATTGTTTTTTATAATATAAGTCGATCTCTGAATCAATTGGTATTTGAATGTTGTTAAATAAATCAAAGTAAATCGCAGCATCCCATCCTGAATCTTTAACGCTTGGACTCAGCTTAAAGTGTTTAAATTCAACCATATTATTATCCCGTATTTTATATGGGTGTATTTGATCTAAAATCTTAATGTTATCACTTTCAATGTACAGAACGTGACGATACGCGTAATTTTTACCAATTATTAAAGAATCCACATAACCATTAAAGTTTGCTGTGTATAACCCGACAATTTGTTCAGGCCGCGATATCTGTGGCCCTGCACAACCCGAAATAAATAAGAAGTGAATTAAGCAATAGTAAATGATACATTTCATGAGAGGAAATGGATGTTCAGATATAGAGAAGGCGGCCGGCTTTTTTCTTTTGAAATGCGACATTTTATTTTTTACTCCAGTTCTATTCTATCAGCGCAGATGGAAGCTATCAAGACTAAGTTAGTTTTTTATGCTTAAAAAGCTTAACAAGGCTCGCATTTTAGTCGCCATAATAATTCCTCTCCCCAAATCCCTCCGAAACATTAATTTTGCGCCCTGACCAGCATGGATTATGAAAACGGTAGACGATTTCAACTTCAGAGGGAAACGTGCGCTCATCCGGGTGGATTTTAATGTCCCGCTTGACAATGAATTCAGGATCACCGACGATACCCGCATGCGGGCTGCCATACCGACAATTAAAAAGATCCTTGCTGGCGGCGGCGCCTGCATTCTCATGTCGCACCTGGGCCGTCCGAAAGCCGGGCCTGAAGAAAAGTTCTCGCTCAAACACCTCGTCAGTCATTTGTCCACGTTGCTTGGCGGCGTAAAAGTCAGTTTTGCGGAGGACTGCATTGGTCCCGCTGCTGAGGAAGCTGCAAAAAATTTACAATCCGGGGAAGTGCTGCTGCTTGAAAATCTCCGGTTTCATCCGGAAGAAGAAAAAGGAGATGAAACTTTTGCGGCGCAATTAGCAAAGCCTGGAAATTTTTATGTGAACGATGCTTTTGGAACGGCGCACCGCGCGCACGCCTCCACCGCGGTTATCGCGAAATTTTTTCCTGGAAAAAAATCATTCGGTTACGTCATGAGCGGTGAACTTGCAGGAATTGACAAAGTGCTGAACAATGCGGCAAAGCCTTTTACAGCCATTCTCGGCGGCGCAAAAGTTTCCGACAAGATCCTGATCCTTGAACAGCTCATCAAAAAAGCGGATAACATCATCATCGGCGGCGGCATGGCTTTTACTTTCATCAAAGCGCGGGGCGGGAAAACCGGCAAATCGCTCGTGGAGGCAGACCGTCTGAAAAATGCAATTAATATAATGGAGCACGCGGAAAAATCGGGAGTGAAAATTTACCTGCCGCTTGATGCCGTTTGCGCTGATAAATTTGCCAATGAAGCGGAGCGTAAGATCGCGAATGCGGATGCGATCATGGATGGCTGGATGGGACTGGACATCGGACCGGCAACCGAAAAGTTGTATGCGGATGTGATCCGACGCTCAAAAACCATTCTCTGGAACGGACCGATGGGCGTGTTTGAAATGGAAAATTTTTCACGCGGAACCAAAGCGGTGGCGGATGCAATTGTTGACGCGACTGCTTCGGGCGCTTATTCGCTCGTCGGTGGCGGCGATTCGGTAGCGGCGATTAACAAATACGGACTGGCTGAAAAAGTAAGCTATGTTTCTACCGGTGGCGGCGCTTTGCTCGAATACATCGAAGCGGGCACGCTCCCCGGGGTTGAAGCCATACTTGAAAATTGAAGGAATAAAATGTCAAGAGCAAATCTTCTTCCTGTTTTATTCTTTCTGCTGCTGTTTGTCTCGTGCAGGGAAAAATGGGTGGTTTACGCCGCTGATGAATTCACGATTGAATTTCCTGAAGCGCCGGGAGACACAGCCACCATTTCCGAACGGACAGTGAATGTTAAGGTTTTTTACGAACCGGAAACAGGATCCGGCGATTCCAATTTATATTATTCCTTATCGGTTTATTCACTTTCCGATTCGATCGCGATACTGGGCGATGACTTAAAGGATTTTTTCAAAAAGGATGTGCAGATTTTTGCCTGGTCCATCGGCGCCGGTTTTGAAGATACAGGCCGGGTTGTAACCAGCGGCAAAACACAGGGGCGGGAATATACGGTTGTAATGGCAGACAATACCGTCGCAACGGTCCGCAAATTCGCCTACGGAAAAAATCTTTATACGCTCATGGTCATTACCGGGGGCTGCTGTTACGATAATTCCCAGCAGCGAAAATATTTTGAATCGTTTAAGCTGAAATAAAAGTTGCTAAAAATTCACTTCCGTGTTTCAAAAATAAAAAGACACAAAGAAGAGCCACAAAGTAACGAAGTACACAAAGTTTCACGAAGAAAAGACACAAAGGGAAACATTTCGCGCTTATTATAATTATTCAATCGAATCCTTCAACATAAGGTATGTATTCACCTCGATCGTATCAGCGGCAAAACCACCCAAATCTATTTCCCGCAATCCCGGAATAACAGCCGGCGCAAAAGCCGAAACCGGTTCGTAAAGCAGCGAACCCGCTTTCATTTTATCCGGAACGATTTTTACTTTTTCTTCCACTTCATCAAGCACAAAAAAAAGTACGCTGAAAAGGAAGAGATATTTAAGCATCCCGAACGCGCCACCCGCAAACTTATTGACAAACCCAAGCGCAACGCCTTCGGCGAACTTTTCCGCCATTTTTCCAACCGCAAAAACCGCCATCAGAATTAATACAAATACAAATGCAAACGCGATCAGCGGAATATAAGCCGATGTGGAATCAAACCAGTGGCGGATCAGTTTTGCAAGCGATTCCGATAAATGCATGCCGCCCCAGACACCGAAGAAAAAGGCAGCCAGTGTTGCCGCTTCCATGATCATACCTTTCATAAAACCACGCCAGAATCCCCACAGCAACGGAATGATGATGACAATATCGATCGCATTCATGCCCGAAAGGTAGGCGCGCGTGAAGCAGAATTTCAAACAGTGATAGTTTTCTTATCAAAGTCCGGCTGTGAATACTGCGTAATAAAATTATCCCATCATCGCATGCATAAATTTCATTCTGCTCCATCGCCAATTCGTAGATTCGCATGATAATTGCAATTTTTCCCGAATGTTGGATCCGGACCTGGAACAAAAATGGAATGACCTGCAGAAAGCGCTTGAGCCCCGCTTCGGCGGCGATCTCGATATGCAGGCGATCCTTTTTATCATTGGATTGCAGGAATTGGGACATGGCTTCCGGAAATTTACTAAAGACCAGAAGCTCGATGTCATGCATATTGCCATCTGTACGCTGCTGGAGCCTTTTGGCTATTATGAATTTGAAGGGAAAGATGCCGACAACTGGCCGCATTGGAAAGCCACCGCGAAACTGCCACACCTGAAACCCGCGCAGCAGCAACGCCTAATGCAGGAAGCAGTTATTGATTATTTTAAAAAGAATGAATTAATATAGAGGTGGCGTGGCATGTAAACTTTACGTCATCACGCATCGTTCCCGGCAACAGGGCGCAAAAAAACCGGCAAAGATCACTCCACCGGTTGTTATAATTCTCTAGTAGTCGTAATCGATGGTAACCTGTTGTGTTTTTCCTTCTTCAAACTTAACAATTGAGCCC
>DATDOQ010000376.1:0-8338 GCA_035293205.1 Bacteroidia bacterium | reverse complement strand
AGCCCGGGCCATCAATTCTAAACTGTGCTTAAATAAACAAGCCAGCTTACGCTGAAAAAGCTTTGGCTGGCGAATACGTTGAAATTAAAATCAGGCGGATGCTTCCGCCGTAGCCAGCCCGGGCCATCAATTCTAAACTGTGCTTAAATAAACAAGCCAGCTTACGCTGAAAAAGCTTTGGCTGGCGAAGGCGGAGAGGGGGGGATTCGAACCCCCGGTACGCTTTTGGCGTACGGCAGTTTAGCAAACTACTGGTTTAAGCCACTCACCCACCTCTCCCGGAGGGCGACAAAGGTAAGAAAAACAGGAGATTTTCTTGTAAATCGTATTTTTACCCGCTCTATGCAAAAACTCACCCGCAGCGAAATTTCCCTGCTGCTCACCTTAGCCCTCATCCAGTTCACACTTATCCTCGACGGCATGATCATGATGCCGATGGCGCCCAATCTGAAGGATACTATGCACATCACCTCCCAGCAGTTTGGATTCCTGGTTTCTTCTTACGGATTTGCGGCTTTTTTCTCCGCTATTTTCGCCACTTTCTGGATCGACCGGTTTGACAGGAAAAATGTGCTGCTGTTCCTTTACGCGGGTTTTATTGTTGGAACTGCGGGCTGCGCGCTGGCGCCGGGTTACGGTTTTTTTCTCGGCATGCGCATTTTTACAGGACTTTTTGGCGGGATCGCCGGCGCTGTTATTCTCAGCATTATCGGCGATGTGATTTCACTGGAGAAGCGCGGCAGAGCGATGGGCATTCTCATGAGTGGATTTTCAATGGCGGCAGTGATCGGCGTTCCGATCGGCATTGTGCTTTCTGAAAATTATAACTGGCATGTTCCGTTCTACATGATTTGCGCGATAGGCATATTGATCTTTGCCGGCATCTGGATCACCGTTCCGAAAGCGACCTCGCACATCCAAAACGTGAGTGCGGAAAGGGAAACGCTTTTCAAAAAAGTATTTACTAATAAAAACCAGGTGCGCGCGCTTGCATTTTCGCTGTGCCTGGTGATCGCGCACTTTGGCATTATTCCCTTTATCAGCGATTACCAGGTGAACAACAATGGATTCGACATGAAAACGGAAGTGATTTACATTTACGTGGTGGGTGGATTGCTGACCGTAATTACTTCGCCGGTGATCGGGAAGCTGGCAGACCGTTACGGAAGGATAAAAGTTTTTACAGTATTAAATTTCCTCTCCGTCATTCCGATTTTGTTGATTTCGCATTTTAATTCCGATTCACTGGCGGCATTGCTTGGCGCTTCCGCTTTGTTTTTCATTTTCTCCGGCGCAAGAATGGTTCCTGCCTCGGCCATGATTACTTCCGCCGTGGAACCAGCCTGGCGCGGTGGATTTATGAGCCTGAATTCCGCCATTCAACAGCTCGGCGTGGCGGTAACTACCATTATTGGCGGGCTAATCATAACTAACGATGCGGAAGGAAAACTTCATAATTATAATATCGTCGGTTATATTGCGGTGGCTGCAACGGTTGTGGTTTATTTTCTTGGACGTGGCGTTCTGGTTGCTCCAGGGCAAAAACACGATTTGTAAAATATTTCCTGGTCATTTGATGAGCCGGAACAACCTTACTAGCCCTGATTGAACGCTTTGCCCTGCAATAGTGAAAGCAGGACAGGTGGTCAATAAATGTGCCTGAGCTGCCGCTCCAAAATATTTTATTGTTTCAGAAAATTATTCACAAAACAAGAAATTTTCCGCAAAACAAATTATTCGCTGTAATGATCCGGAAGTAATAAAATCCGGGCAGCAAATCATTCCGCCTGATAGCGATCAAAGAACCGGATACGGTTTCAAATCTGATCAGCTTACCATCCCTGTTTAAGATTTCAAGCCGCGCTTCGTTGACCGGCTGCTTCAGTTGAAGAAAACCTTCATTGATAAATGGGTTTGGATAAAAATTCCATCCAAATTCCGCATTTTCCTGCACAGAAACCAGGAATGTATTTTCGCAAATTCCAGGACTCTCTGCGGTGGAAGTGGAAGGCAAGCCCACGAGCGCCGCTGTGATCACGGTCGTGTAATTGGTGGCCTGCGAAGTAAAGCCGGAATGTACCGACTGTCGGATCACTGTGTTGCCGGAAACATTCGTATGCGTATAGGTCCAATACTGACCGGAAAGATTATCAAAAAATCCGCATCCGATTCCGCCCTGCTGCACGATAATTCCGGAAGGCAGCGCGTTGAAATCCGCGTATGTTCCGTGCAAGGTTGATGCATACGTGGCTTCTGTCTGTTGCCCACGCGAAATGTACATGATGTATTGCGTTCCATCGAAAAAAATATCCGGATCGGAAGCGGTTCCGTTTTGCAGCGTTACGGTAAAGCGGTTTCCCGGCTGCATCACAAACTGCGTCCCATCGCTGGATGGAATTTCAACCGCTGAATTAAAATATTTGATGCAGGGATAAATATTTCCCGGACAGCCTGCCGGATCGCCTGTCATTCCGGTTGAATTCAGGAAAAACAAAACAATGTTTCCGCTCGAATCGATAAACGCCGAAGGATCCACAAACTGTACCGGGTTTCCGTTTGTGTCAACCACGCTGACCTGTGAAGGATTTGTCTCCCATGTTCCGCTGCTGTTGTCATACCGCCTGACATTGCCGGGTGTATAGATATACAACTTGTTTCCCCGTATCACCGGATCCGCAACACTTCCGCTGTACGCAGGAAAATTCGGAACAGCAGTCCAGATGGTTCCATCGTCCGATTCAGCCATTTGCACCACATGATCCAATGGTCCGTTGCAGGGTTGATCGCAGGTGTGAAAAGCCATTAAATATTTTTTTGTGAACGGCTGGGCCGGGAGGGAAAAGGGAAGGATGAAGAGGAGGAGGAAGAGGAAAAAGTGGCGCTTGTTCATAGAGCGGTAGGTTTTGGTCAGCAGGCGCGAAGCAAAAGCATTAGTCAATAGTCATTAGGGAATGGTGAGTGGCCAGCTTTAGCTTAGCCCCTAATGCCTAATGACTACTGCCTAATGACTATTTTTTATAAGTGGATCACTTCGCTATACGCCGCAGCAGCAGCTTCCATAATTGCTTCGCTCATCGTTGGGTGCGGATGAACCGCCTTGATCATTTCATGTCCTGTTGTTTCGAGCTTACGCGCCAGCACAATTTCCGCGATCATTTCCGTTACGTTTGCGCCGATCATGTGTGCGCCGAGGAGCTCGCCATATTTCGCGTCGAAAATTAATTTGATAAATCCATCGGCAGTTCCGCCGGCTTTTGCTTTTCCGGATGCGGAGAACGGAAATTTTCCCACTTTAATTTCGAAGCCTGCATCTTTTGCGGCTTTTTCCGTGTAGCCGACAGAAGCGATCTCCGGCTGGCAATAAGTGCAACCCGGAATGTTTTTGTAGTCGATCGGGTCGGGTTCGAGTCCCGCAATTTTTTCCACGCAGGTAATTCCTTCGGCCGAAGCCACGTGCGCGAGGGCCTGGCTGGACAATACATCGCCGATCGCATAATAACCCGGCATGTTGGTTTCATACCATTTGTTGACGAGAATTTTTCCCTTATCGGTGGCAATGCCGGTTTCTTCCAGTCCGAGATTTTCGATATTCGAAGCAATGCCGACCGCGGAAAGGACGATGTCGCAATCAACAGTGGTGTTGCCGTCTTTTGTTTTAATATTCACTTTGCAAATTTTCCCGGATGCGTCAACAGATTCCACGCTGGCATTCGTCATGATCTCAATGCCCTGTTTCTTAAACGAACGCTCGAGCTGTTTTGAAACTTCGTCGTCCTCGATGGGAACAATGGCAGGCAAAAATTCAACAATGGTCACTTTTGTTCCGAGCGCGGCGTAGAAATACGCAAATTCAACACCAATGGCGCCGGATCCGACCACCACCATCGATTTGGGTTGCGTGGACAAGTTCATTGCTTCCCGGTATCCGATTATTTTTTTCCCATCCTGTTTCAGGCCCGGCAATTCGCGCGAACGGGCGCCGGTGGCAATGATGATATTTTTTGCTTCATAGACTGCTGATTTCTTATCGGCTCCGGTTACTTCCACTTTTTTTCCCGGTTTCACTTTTCCGTACCCGGCAATCACATCGATCTTGTTTTTTTTCATCAGGAACTGGACACCTTTGCTCATGCCGCCGGCCACATCGCGGCTGCGTTTGACCATTGCGCCAAAATCCGCTTCACCCGTGGCTTTGACGCCGTAATCGGCTGCGTGTTTCAGGTATTCAAAAACCTGCGCGCTTTTTAATAAGGCCTTGGTCGGTATGCATCCCCAGTTGAGGCAAATTCCGCCCAGTTCCGCTTTTTCAACGATGGCGGTTTTCAAACCTAATTGTGAAGCGCGTATCGCGGTGACGTATCCGCCGGGTCCGCTGCCAATGACGATGAGGTCATAATTCATAAGTTGGAAGTCAGTTTAGAATGACTGCGAAATTAGTAAAAAGGTGCCAGTCGCAAACCCGTTTTGCCAAAGAGACAAGCATTAACTTAGCAGCGCATGATGATCCGCGCTTTGATTTTCTTTCCGGTTTTATTCAGCAACTTGTTTTTATTTGCTTCGGCAGATTCGCTTAAATCATTTCGCTTTCGTGAATTCCGTGTTGGGTACGGCTTTACTGTGCAACCGCCCTTCAGCTTTGCATTGAAAGAATTAAGATCGTGCGCACCAAATTGTGAAGCATTGAATGCCGATTATTCGGGTTTTTATTATACAAGAACAGACGGGGAAAGCACAAAAACACGGATGGTAACCAGTCGTGGAAGCTATTGGAACAGGAATATACCGGTTTCCGTTTCATGGGTCCCCAGCGGGGAAAATTCGGTCGCTAACAAACATATTTCTTTGGAGGCAGGTTTCAACTATTCGGAATTCGTGGTAACTGATTTTTTTGGAGTAAAAACAGAACAGATATCTTCGAATACCTATTATTATACGGATGGATTATATAATTACGATTATTCGGTTGACAGCAATTACCAGACAACGAACAGCTTTTTCTGGCGGACAAAATTAATTTCAGGCAATCTTGGAATTTGTTTTCACGCCAATAATAAACTGGGTGTCGATCTTGTGACCGGGGCATTTCTGAGTTATGGACTTGATTTGTCATCCAGTCTGGAAATAACGAGTGATAAAAAAAGATTTATCCTTACGGAAGGAACAAAAACTTCGCTTGCAAACGGGCAGGTGACCGACCTGACGGGAACACAGGAAGAAACGGTGGAATACATTGAATCACGCTGCGAAATACCCGTTTCGTTCACCCGCATCTATATTCCTTTCCGGATGGGATTTTACCGGCTTTTTGCATCGGGAAAAGGCCCAGGAATTTATGCGCAATACACTGTTGGCAGGGAAAAAATGAAAATGGGAAATTATACGGTGACAAGATTGAATTCAACGATTCATTTCGGTCTGGCATACCGGCTGCGCTGATCAGGCAAAGCGCCCAATGATCCAGCCAACGATCGCAGCAAGCAGAATAAAAAGCGACCACGCCACCAATTTTACCTTTCGCCGGTTGCGCGCCACTACTTTCAGCCGTTGCTCTTCCCGCATCTGCATTGCCCGGTTATAATCGGCGGACCAGCTTTTCACAAGATATTCAGCTTTGCTTTTTTGAAATTCGCTGAAGGTGGTTTTTGCCTGTGTTTCCTGGCTTTTCGGTTTCTGGTAATACCCGAATTGCCGGTCATGCCGGATCCGGTCAGCAGGGTCAAGCAAAATTTCCATCGCATGCGTGTAACGAAGAAAACGTTCCGCGGCTTCAGGTGACCTGTTCACATCCGGATGCGATTCTTTTGTTTTTTGTTTCCACGCACGGCGAATGGTCAGTTCATTGGCGTCCGGCGGAATTCCGAGCTCTTTGTAACAATCAATATCAATCAGCCGGATACTCATTGAAAATTCAATAATTCAGATAGATTTTGAAATATAAAACAACGTTGCTAAAATACGCCCTTGATATTTGAAGGCCCTGGCAATCGCCTTTATGGTGTAACAATTAACAACTAAAAGTCCATTGCCTGCATAAAGCAATTCCATGTATTTACATCTTATATTAATTCCCGGAGCGAATTTTTAAAAATCCGGTTAAACAAATTAAAGGAGATGTTTTCATTTTAAACCCTTGTGAACATTGGGCTTCAGGATTTGTGAACATGAAGGGTTTTCATGTTAATAAAAATAGTTGTCGATTTACTTGACTTTTAGCTATCTATGGTTTACTTTTGCACCTGACTTTAACCCTGAAAACAGTCACAAAGTCATCCGACATGGTTTCCCCCGACGGATCATTTTAAAGAAATTTCATACCAGGACCCAACCAGTGCAGCTTCCAAAAGAGCTGCATTTTTTTTTGAGGGCATCTCTCGTCCTGCCGGGTTATTAGAAATGCCCCTTGTTAATTAATATCTTTTGCCCTCAAGAATCTGTTTGTGAATTATCTTAATAATCCTAAACAGCTTCTAACTACTTTCGTAACCGGCATGAAAAATATTCTCATTCTCGGCGCCGGCAGGTCTTCAACGGTGCTTATTGATTACCTCATTACGAACGCGGCGAATGAAAACTGGAAGGTTGCTGTGGGCGATATTTCCCTTGAACAGGCGGAAATGAAAACCCAAAAGCGTAAACATTCCCGTGCCTTTCTTTTCCAGGGCGAAAATGCCGCGCAAAGACTGGAGGAAATTGCAAAAGCGGAGATTGTGGTTTCTATGCTGCCACCCGCCCTGCATTTTTCGGTGGCGAAAGATTGCATAAAGCTGAAAAAACATCTTGTAACCGCTTCGTATGCTTCGGAGGAAATTCGCGGCCTTCACGTATTGGCGAAGGAAGCCGGTGTGATGCTCGTTAACGAAACCGGCCTCGATCCGGGAATTGACCACATGTCGGCAATGAAAGTGATTGACGGGATCCGGAAAAAAGGAGGCGAGCTTACCGCATTTTATTCCTGGTGTGGCGGACTGGTTGCACCTGAATCCAACGATAATCCCTGGGGTTATAAATTTTCGTGGAATCCGCGCAACGTGATCCTCGCCGGACAAGGCACCGCACAATACATCCGGAATGGAAAGTATAAATATCTTCCGTACCAGCATCTTTTCAGTCGCGCGGAAGAAGTGCACGTGGACGGCTGGGGCGATTTTGAAGCATACGCCAACCGTGATTCTCTTTCCTATCGTTCTATCTATGGAATTGATAAAATTCCCACCATGTTGCGCGGAACATTGCGCATGCCCGGTTTTTGCAAGGCCTGGAATGCATTGGTGAAGCTAGGGATGACGGATGACACCTGGAAAATAAAAAACCCAGGAACGCTCTCGTACGCCGCAATCGTGGAAGCATTTCTTCCGGATGGATCAGGGCCGGTTATAAAACGCGCTGCTGAATTTTTGCATGAAAAGGAGAACAGTGAAGTGATGAAGAAGCTTGAATGGACGGGGATTTTTACTGAAGAAATTATTCCAATGGACGAAGCTTCACCCGCGCAAATATTACAACAGCTGCTTGAGAAAAAATGGAAGCTCAGTCCTGGCGATAAGGACCTTGTAGTGATGCAGCATCGCTTTGAATACCGGCTGGCCGGCGAAAATTACCGCATTGTTTCTTCTATGGGAACAAAAGGAATAGATGAAATAAACACCGCGATGGCCCGAACAGTTGGTTTGCCGGCGGCAATCATTGTAAAACAAATTCTCCTGGGAAAAATAAGGCGTACCGGTGTATTCCTGCCGGTAACTTCAGACTTTTATGAGCCCGTGCTAACGGAACTTGCGGAAGCAGGAATTGTATTTAAGGAAAAAGAGGAAAAGATCGGATGACCGATACCTTTCTCTTCAAAACAACCTGAATTTTCTCTTTTAATCCTGCGGCCGGATGAGTTCATTTGCCGGCGCGGTTTTGGAACTATCAGGTGAAGCTGGCTTGGGAATGGCTATCGGGCTTGCTGGTGGCTTGCTTTGTCCGTCCTCATCGATTGCGATCGGTGCCGGCGGGGAAGGTGGTGCAGGTGGTGCTTGCGGTGCTTGTGTTGCTGGTGCAGGACCTGAAACAGCAGCATTTTTAGGCTGAACTTTGGTGGAATCTGCTGTGGTACCTGGTTTTTTAGCGTTTGGTGGCGGCTTGCTCTGACCATCTTCATCGATGGCAATTTCATCCGGCAGATCACCGGTTGATGTACTCTTTTTGTCTTTCTGCTCTTTCTTTTCTTTCTTTTTTTCCGGTTCTGTCGGAGCCTGCGCGTACGCAGAATTTGCAAAGGCAAGTCCGCCAAGGATGAACAATACAGTGAGTAGCCGCTTCATGTGAGATGTTTTTGAAGGTTAGTGAACGTAAA
>DATDOQ010000375.1:0-10969 GCA_035293205.1 Bacteroidia bacterium | reverse complement strand
GAAAAGAGCCTCGAAAGAATTTTATCTGCTAGCTAAAGCCATAATTATTACACCCACTATTACAAGCGCATATAATGAAAGGACAATGATCATCATAATGCCCATGTATTTATAGTGGGATTTCAGATACCCCGTTGCTTCGTCAAAACCAACATTATCGGCAGCCCCCAAAGCTTGCGGCATTTTTACTGAAAACCTGAAAAGATAATAAACCGGAAAAAAATAAATTCCAGCCATAATCAGATATATAAAGGTTAGCAATCCTCCTGGAAAACTACTACCGCCATCCATCATCGTTCGGGATTCTATCAGATTGCCAATTGATCCCATAAATATGCCGGCCAGTACTATCAGACCAATACCGATGAATCCAATAATTGCCAGGAACTTTGCCCATTTTGATATTTCAATTAAATGGTCACGGCTTGCTTGTGAGATTCCGAAGAAACCTTTGCTGAAATTGTCATTGATGCTTTCCATAGTTTATTAGTTTATTTATTAGTGGTTTTATTGTAAAATAGTTAGGCGCTAAAGGGTTTGGTTTAATACAAAATACTGCAGGCGCAGTCCGGTGAAATTAATGATTCATGTCGGAATATATCATGCCCGGCGGTTTTTTTTGAGCCTTAAAAAATAAATGCTTAAGCGATCTTCTCTCATCTGTTTCAAAGCGCACCAGATGGAGCCACAAAGACTCCAGGATCACGAAGATTTCACAAATAAATATTTACTTAGTTGTAATATAAATTAACCTTCGTGTCTTCACTTCGTGTACTTTGAATCTTTGTGGCAATTAACTTTGTGCCTTTTTTATAAAGGAACACTTTGAAAACACCTAAAAGTTTTAAATGTTGGAGCAGAACCTAATCCAGGATTTCTTCCGTAAAAAAACGCCTTGCAACTTCCGCCACCTGCAACTGGTCCATTTGTTCGATCGAATGCGGTGCGCCGGGAAGAACAGCCAGCTGCGCTGCAGTAACAATGCGTGAAACGTAAAGTGTTTCTTCAAGCGTTACCATCGTGTCCCGGTCGCCAACCGCAACAAGCACGGGTGAAACGATGAGTTCGAAATCTCCATCCTTCAGTTCCGGATCTTTGCCCAGCGCGCGTATCAGGTCTGCCGTATTTTTAAGCACCACTTCCCATTGCATTCCGGCATGCCGCTTTTTCAAAGCCTCAGCAAAACGAGGAACTTTTTCCATAATTCTGACAGGATCCAGCAGCTTGATCTCACGTTCAGCGGAATCAGGATCCCAGGCAAATTTAGTGGCAAGCGTCATCACCTTTCCGGTGCGTTCCGGGTAATGCCGGGCGAGGTACAGGCCCACATAACCACCCAGGCTGTATCCGAAAATATCAGCAACCGGAATTTTCTTTTTATCCATGAACCGGACAACTTCCTTCGCAAAAAGACGAATGCTGAATGGTTCATCCGGCAAATCTTTTTTACCATGGCCGGGGAAATCAAAAACGTATGGGTGAAAAGGACGGCGCAACGCTTTTTTCAGATGAGTCATCTGGTCAGCAGCCCCAATAGCGCCATGCAGCAGAAGCAACGGATTTTGCATGATCCCTGGTTGCAAAAATGATGCAAGGATCGGTTAATAAAACACCCAATCCTTGCCCAAAAAATTAAACACAACTGCTATTTGGCTTCCCGCACCACAAAAGCTGCCTCGCTGACGTAAGGATCCTTTTTCAGCTTGTCAATAAAATCCGTCTTGCGGGCTAGTTTTGCCGTGTCCGAACCGATCGTTTTTTTGTCGGTATCAAGCATGAGCACGTTCATGCCTTTTACAGGTTCTTCCAGCGGCTTGAATTTTTTATTCTCATCCTTGAGCCGGGCCTTCGACGCTTCATAATCGGGCAGGTAAAGCGATTCCATGGAATTATCGCGTTCGCGTTTCAGCTGCTTCGACTTATCTGTGATGAGCAGGAAATGGCCGCTCTTCGCGACACGTTCAGCGCTTGTTTTTTTAACTTTCTCAAAGTTCGGAGCATTTCTCCACACCGAATAAGTCGCTGCGGGGATCTGATCCCATTCCATTGGAAAATCGAGGTCCTTTTCTCCCTGCTCGTCAAAGCTGTAATAACCCGGTAATACAATATCCGGAACCACACCTTTGAGCTGGGTCGAACCACCGTTGATGCGGTAGAATTTCTGAATGGTCACTTTCACTTCGCCAAGCGGCATCATCTCTTCCGCATTATTCGACGCGATCTCATCCAGGTTATAAAAGTTCTGAACTGTTCCTTTCCCGAAAGTGGACGAAGCGCTGCCGATGACAACACCGCGTTTGTAATCCTGGATGGCGGCGGCAAGAATTTCAGATGCAGAAGCGCTGTTTTCATTGACAAGCACCACCAGCGGACCATCATACACCACTTTCTCATCCTTATCATCATAAATGTTTTTTCCCTGGTTGCGGGTCTGCACCTGCACCACCGGCCCTTGCGGAATAAAAAGTCCCATCATGCGGATCACCTCCATTAAAGACCCGCCGCCATTGTCGCGCAGATCGAGGATAACACCGCTGACGTTTTCCGCTTTCAGCTTTTCAAGTTCGCGGCGCACGTCTTCCGATGAAGTGTGCTTTCCGCTGCGGTCCTTTGTAAAATCAGCGTAGAATGATGGCAGCCGGATGTAACCAACTTTTTTCTGCTGGTCGATGATGGCGCTCTGCGCAAAAGTTTCTTCGAGAATAACAATGTCGCGAATGATCGGTATCACGATATTCGTTCCATCGGGCTTTTGCACCGTGAGACGAACTTCCGTTCCTTTTTTGCCCCGGATCAGCTTCACCGCTTCATCCACGCGCATGCCCACAATATCAACCGGTTCTTTATCCCCCTGCCCCACTTTCAGGATCAGGTCGCCCGCTTTCAGCTGCCCCTGCTTCCAGGAAGGACTTCCCGGAACAATGCTGGCCACTTTGATGTAACCGTCTTTTTCCTGCAGCGTAGCGCCTATTCCTTCCAGCTGGCCGGTAATGGCGATATCGAAATTGGCTTTATCAGCAGGAGGATAAAATTCGGAATGTGGATCAAACAAGCCTGTAACGACATTCAGATAAACTGACATACGATCGTCGCGATCAACTTTTGCAAGCCGGTCGAAAATATCGCTTTGGGTTTTCAACACTTTCATGCGCGCTTCCCGTTCGAGGGTCGTATCCTTCTTTATTTTCAGATCAGGTTTTTTTTCCTCAACCGCCTTATCCTGCTCTTCCTTCAGCTCAATATAACGAACCATCGTCTGGTATTTCAGATACTGGCGCCAGCTTTCTTTCATAGCCGTTTTGTCGGTGGCATATTTCAATTTTTCGGGATCGAGCTCAACACTTTCGCGTTCTGAAAAATCAAAAGGCTGTGAAAGAATATCCGTGTAATATTTTTTGTCCTCCCCGATCCGCTCATTCAGGATCTGGACCGACCGGTCAAAAAAATCAAACGTACGAGCGCGCAGCTCATCGTCAATTTTATCATAATATTTCCCTTTCAGCTCATCAACGTCTGACTGAAGAAACATTTTTTTATTAAAATCACTTCTTTTCAGATAGGTATCAAACGCTTTATGCGAAAATTCATCATTCAATTCAAGCGGGCGGTAATGTGAGTTGGAAAGCACGCGCAAAGTGAGGTCAAGAATTATTTCATTTTTCTGGTTTCCTGGTTCATCCGGTCCGAACGCTGCGGCGCAACGGCTTCCTAAAAATGTATATGCGGTAATGCCTGCCAGCACGGGCACGGCGAGTAATGCAATTCTGAATTTACGTTTCATAATTAATCAGTTGGGTGATACGAAATTACTCAAAAACTGCGCCGGAGAGAAGGCTGCCTTCCGTTAACATCTGTTAAGCAGTGGGCTATAATGGGAAAATGGGAATAATGGGAAAATGGGGTTAATGGGAAAATCCACCTTCGCTGAAGCTTCGGTGGATAAATGGGGGTTAATCCTCCTGCGCTACGCTCCGGCGGACAAGTGGGAAAATGGGGTTAATGAGGATAATGACTTAGACAATGAAAAATGTATACAATCAATTTTTCAATTTAGTCTGAAAGCTCACGGATGCGTTCAAGATATGCCGGTGCGCTCCAGTCGGCGGCGCCGATTTTTGTCAGGACAATTTTGCCTGATTTATCCAGTAAATAAGTAGTCGGATAAGCGTTAATGCCAAGTTCACTGAGCTTTTTTTCACTGATAAAATAATGGAACCGGTAGGGATGGCTATCACGAAAAGCGGCGATCGCAGCGGGATTTTCATCCGTGACTGTAATAAAAACAACTTTCGAACTGTCTGTCAGCTGGCGCGCTTTTTCGATGGATCCCATTTCCGCAAGGCAGGGGCCGCACCAGGTCTGCCAGAAGTTCAGAAGTATCACCTTGCCACTGAATTGCGAAAGACTCACCGTTTCTCCTTCGGGAGTCCGGATTGAAATTTGTTCCGTAGTGAGATCCGGGGCGACACGGTATTTTTTGTAGAACCATGCGAAAACGCCGATCGCAAGCACAATAAAAAGCAGGTTCGTCCAGGTTTTGCGGGAGCGGAAATCCATGGTCAGTATGCCAGCAGATTTTCCATGACGGCTGCAACTTTATCCGCGTCCGGGAGCATGGTTTGCTCAAGAATGGAATTTAACGGAATGGCGGGCAGATCTTTTGCGCCGATAATTTCCACGGGTGCGTCCAATGATTCAAAGCAAAAACGCTGGATCCTTCCGGCAAGCGCCTGTGCAAAACTATGGTTCAACGGTTCTTCGGTTACCACCATGCAGCGGCTGTGTTTCCGCGCGGATGCAAAAACCATTTCTTCGTCGAGCGGCACGAGCGTCCGCAGATCGACGATTTCGATACGGCCCGGGAAATTTTTCGAAGCATTTTTTGCCCAGTAAACACCCATGCCATACGTAATCACGCTGAGTGTTGATTTTTCTTTCGACACTTCCGCTTCCTGCACCATCCGCGCTTTTCCGAAAGGAAGAATGTAATCTTCATCCGGCTCAACTGTTTTCGCTTCTTCCGTTCCTTTGATCTTCGACCAGTATAAACCTTTATGCTCGAGCATGACGACCGGATTCGGATCGTAATAAGCCGCTTTGAGCAAACCTTTCAGATCGGCGCCGTTTGATGGATAGGCAATTTTGATTCCACGGATATTGCACAGCACCGATTCCACACTGGAACTGTGATAAGGGCCGCCGCTGCCATACGCGCCAATGGGAACGCGTATCACACAGCTCACCGGCCATTTTCCATTTGATAAATAATTCGAACGGCTCACTTCGGTGAATAGCTGGTTCAGTCCCGGCCAGATATAATCCGCAAACTGAACTTCTACAATGGGTCGGCATCCAACCGCGGACATGCCAACCGTTGATCCTATGATGAATGCTTCCTGAATCGGTGTATTAAAAACACGGTTGTCGCCAAACTTTTGCGCGAGCGTAGCAGCTTCGCGAAAAACACCACCGAGCCTGCCGCCTACATCCTGGCCGTATAAAAGCGCTTCGGGATGTTTCGCTAAAATTTCCTGCATCGCAAAAAGCGCGCAATCCACCATCACGGTTTTGTCTTTTCCCTTTGGTTCACGGTCGCCTTTTTCTTCCGTCACCGCGGTCGGGGCGAAATCATGCGTGTAAAGATCTTCCGGCCACGGATCTTCCGCTTCGAGCGCGCGCGCATAGTCATCTGCAACTTTTTTCGTTGCCCGGTGCAAAATCCCATCGAGATCTTTTTCAACAATACCTGCCATGATGAGCTGGTTACGCAACTTCGGGTAAGGATCACGCCTTGCTGCTTCTTCAAGATCGTGCCGGTACCATTCTTTCCGTACACCGGAAGTATGGTGATTCAGCAGCGGAACTTTTGCATGCACAAGAAATGGTCTTCTTTCTTTCCGGATGAGGCCGATCACTTCGCGCAAAACTTCGTAACAACGCATGAAATCGGTTCCATCGATGGTGCGTGTTTCAAGACCTTTGAAACCCCGCGCAAATTCAGTTGCATCCTGGGCGCGCGTTTCTTTTGCCGTCGCGGAAATATCCCATTCATTATCCTGGATGAGGTAAAGAACCGGCAACTTTTTGAGAACTGCCATCTGGAATGCTTCCGCCACTTCGCCTTCGGTGATGGAAGCGTCGCCCAGCGAGCAGGTGATAAAAGGATTTTCGCCGTTATAATCCGGGGCAAGCGCCTGTTCTTCGAGATATTTCATGCCCATTGCCACACCTGTCGCGGGAATTGCCTGCATGCCGGTCGCCGAACTTTGCATCGGGATTTTTGGCATATCATCGCGTCGCAGACTTGGATGGCAATAATAAGACCTGCCGCCGGAAAAAGGATCATCGCGACGGGCAAGCAATTGCAGCATCAGCTCGTATGGTTCTATTCCTATTCCGAGGAGAATGCTATCGTCGCGGTAATAAGCGGAAAGAAAATCCTGCGGCTTCAGCTGCAAACCAAGCGCAAGCTGAATGGCTTCGTGGCCGCGTGAAGTTGCATGCACATATTTGGATGTCACCTCCTTGTTCGCCTCGTAAATTTCTGTCATCGCTTTGGCGGTGCACATCAGCTCGAACGCTTTCAGGGCAACAGACACGGGTACCGCTCCGGATTTCGCGCGTGATTCAGTCACAGGTGCAGACATGTTAGGGTAAAATCAGGCTGTAAAATGTATGGGCGAAGATAAGGAATTCAAAAATATCCTTTAGATAAGCTAATTTACCCACAAACCTTCAATTAATATTTTTCAATATCTTAGTAAAAAATCAGATTAAATGAAATTCCACATCCTCCTAATAACGACTGTTTTAATCAGCATTGATTGTTTTTCGCAACAACAGACAAGATTTGATGGAGCAAGCGTAGTACAAGATTTCTGGACCTTTGGCGCAAGCTCACGAATTGAATGCGCAGCGGATATTAATAATGACGGCAACCTGGACATCATTCAAGTGAAGTATAATAATAGGGTAAACATTGTGTATGGCAACGGCTCAAGCAATTTTACTATTGACACGAGTTATCCTATTGGCAATTATGACATCACAGCTCTCGACACGGTTGATCTGAACAACGATGGCTACGAGGATATTATAGGTGTAACATATGGAAATCCAAACAGTAAAATCTTCATATTAATGAGTGATAGTGTGGGAGTTTTTTCATTGGATTATATGGATGATACAGGAAGTTATGATGCTGTTGACTTCACAATTGGAGATTTTAACGCTGACGGCTATAAAGATGTAGCTATTGCAGCCGGTTTTGATCCAAATATGCCTATTTTGTTTGGTAATTCTTTTTTCACATTTCAACCGTACATTTTATTTAACACTGGCGTTCCTGTCTGGATGTATTTTATAACTTCAGCAGATTTTAACCTTGATGGAAGAGATGATATTGCCGTCAGTTTTGAAAACCAAGGTCAGTTCGCAATAATTCTTTCTTTAGCTTCAGGGGGATTTCAATCCACGGTGCAATCGACCGGAACTGTTGCGTTTGGTATAAAAACCGCCGACTTTAACCAGGATGGTTATCCTGATATTGTATTATCTGCGGATGATACTTTGACAACGGAAATTATACTTATTCCTGGTGATGGTACAGGAGCATTCCCACTATCTAATGCCATTTTTTCTCCTCAGCCCGGGATTACTCTAAGAACAGGCGAATTAATTGTGGAAGATATGAACTATGATGGTTGGACAGACCTGATAATGGTAAGCAGATATGGAGATGATGGACACGTTTATTTGAATGATGGCAATGGCCAGTTAATTTATAATCATCGAATGTTCTTTGGCATCAGTCATACATTCGGTGATTTTGATAATGATGGCTTAAGAGACTTATTTTTTAATTGTCATGGCGGTTCAATAAGATCATTTGGGTTTTCGAAAGGTGATGCCAATGGAAATTTCAAATCCAGTCTGAATTTTGATACGCAATATAATTACCGGTTTATGGAGTCAGCCGATTTCAACACCGATGGTAATGAGGACCTTTTGATTCTTGGGCTCGGGACTGGCTATGAAGTTCTCCTGAATAATGGCCTTGGTGAATTATCATCAATCCAAAATACTCTTGTGGATATTGGCAATACCTTCGCAGTGGATGATTTTAATACTGATAGCCATCCTGATTTTGTAACATTTAACTCATCTGGCAATTTAGATGTCTTTTTTTGCAACTTAAACGGAAGTTTTCAAAATCCCGTAACTTACCCTACCAATTCCACGGATGTTGGCACGAAAGTGACCACTGGTCAGTTTAACAGCGATGGGAAACCAGATATAGCCCTTGTATATAATAGTACCGGCTTTCTTGAATATGATATTTTTTTAAATGATGGTGCTGGTGGATTTCTTCCACCAATTTGCACTCCACTCGCTATAAATAATGTGGTAAAGGCGATTACCTCTGGAGACGCTGATGCTGATGGCATCACGGATCTTGTCGCATTAGCTGGGTCTTCGAAACTCATCTTTTTAAAGGGCGCCGGGAACGGAACATTTGCGCCTCCAATATTATTAAATACCACTGTCAATTCAGGATTATCTGTTCAAATTAAAGGGATAAATAACGATCCATATCCAGATATTGTAAGCCTTTTTACGAATAGAGTTGAAATTTTTTATGGAAATTCCTCAGGCACATTCCTTACTTCAACTTATTTTTCAATATTTAATAATATCTGCAGGAATTTCGTTTGTGAGGATTTAAATGGCGACTGGAATTTGGATATTGCCACAGTTTCTGATGATCGGGGCTTATTTGCAATTTATCTGGGTGATGGAACAGGTAATTTTATTTTGGCGGACACACTTTATCCAGCAGGCTCTGGGGCATCGAATATTGTTGGAATTGATTTTGACGGTGACGGAAAAATTGACCTCGCAGATAATTCTATCACTATTCTTAAAAATATCTCGCCTTACTCAATAATAACTTCAAATTATAGCTCACCAATAACAAATTGGCTTTATTCATTTCCTAATCCTTCGACCGGACTGTTTACTGTTGGCGGTACACCATTCGGGAGTTTTTCGGAATATGCCATTTACAATACTTATGGTGAGGCCTTAGAGAAGAAAACTTTAACCATTTATTCTGATAAATTAATGATTGATCTAACTTCGTATCCTGCAGGAATATATTTTCTCCATTATTCTTCTTCTAATCAAAATTTTGTCGTTACGCTATCTAAGATTTAACTACTCCGATGGGAGAAGCGTGGTACCAAGTAGGCCGTGCTTCTATCGTAAAATAATTACTTCGCAAACTGTGGGAATCAACTGATGCTTATATTAACAACCGCATCAACGCCAGGTGATGATCATCATGCTCGGAGACAAAAAAAGCCATATCTACAACCCGCATTGGTTTTTTAAGCCGGGGATGCAAAGCGGTTTTTTCAGGATTCAACTTTTCAAGACGGCGGATAAAATGATTTCTTGCGGAACGGAATTCAGCCAGAAGCGCAGACAGATCACGTTTATTATGCGCGGCGGCATATGTTTTTTTGTTCTCCATATCGGCAGGACGCAACACTTCAGCGTTGTTGATGTAATCATCGATCCGGCCATCGTGCAGTTCATCGAGGTCAATCAGGTGGCCTACATGTTCCTGGATGCTCCATGCATTCCCGGGGCCCGGTGCGGTTAATTTTTCGCGCGGGAGATTACGTGTCAATTCTTCGATGCGGGCCGCGGTGCCTCTCAATCGTTCGAGAATAAAGGGAAATTTATCCGACGGAAAATCAAAAATAAATTCGCGGCTGGTCCATTTGGGTATTTGCATGGACTAAATTAGGGATTCTGGCTGATTGCCGCGTTTTCACATTGTATCTTCTTCGTGCAGGAGATTGAAAGATTAAACCGTTGGATTTGTTCGCTTTGCGAAAAATCCAAACTATTGAAAGATTCATAAAAATTGAATGAATTCTTTTTTAAACCCTACTGCATGGCACTTTTTCCGCGCTCCTCATTCCATCACCTCAGCCAATTCCATCCACCGCCGTGTTTTACCTTCCAGCTCGCGTTCAATATTTGAAAAACGGGTGGATAATCTTTGCAATTCCTGGTGATCCGACACAATGGTCATTTCTAAAGTCAATTCTTCTTTTTCCTTTTCCAGCGACGGAATTTCTTTTTCGAGCTGCTCAAACTCGAATTTTTCATTGAAAGAAGGTTTCCGTTTCGTTTTAACCGCTGTTGATGCAACAATTTCCTGTGTTAAAACAATAGCGCTTTTGGCAGCGACTGTTTTTCGATCCGGCCTGGACTTTAATAACTGCGCTTCCCGCCATTGCGTATAATTTCCAGGGAAATCATTAATCACACCTTCACCTTCAAAAACGAAAAGGTGATCCGCGATTTTATCCATAAAATAACGGTCGTGCGAAACAACAACAACGCATCCCGGAAAATCGAGCAGGAAATCTTCAAGCACACTCAACGTAAGAATATCGAGGTCATTGGTGGGCTCGTCGAGAATCAGGAAATTGGGATTTTTCATCAACACTGTGAGCAGGTAAAGCCGCCGTTTTTCGCCGCCGCTTAGTGAAGAGACGTAATTATAATGCGTATTGGTATTAAACAGGAATCGCTGCAACATTTGCGAAGCGGATAATTTCGATCCGTCTGCTAATGGAAAATATTCCGCTATATCCTTCACCACTTCAATCACACGTTTGCCTTCTTTAAACTGAATGCCGTGCTGCGCGTAGTATCCGAATACAACCGTTTCTCCTGTCTGAATTTTTCCGGAATCGGCGGGCTCGAGACCCATGATGATGTTGAGCAGTGTCGTTTTACCGGTGCCGTTTTTCCCGACAATGCCGATCTTCTCCCCTTTTTTGAAAGTATAATCAAAACCTTTCAGAATTATTTTTTCACCATATCGCTTATTAATGCGCACCAGCTCAAGAATTTTTCCGCCGAGGCGCGTCATTTTCACACCCAGGTT
>DATDOQ010000374.1:0-6165 GCA_035293205.1 Bacteroidia bacterium | reverse complement strand
CGTTATTTGCGGGGGGATTGAAGGTGGATTTGGAAACGGAAGTATGTGTGGCAACATTTTGCGTTATGGCAGCATTTTTTAAAAAGAACCACTGAGGTAAAAGGAGGTATGCACGAAGGGACACGAAGGAAATTGGTTTTTTAGCAATAATTTCATGTGTGTGGTAAAATAATGCGCCATGGCAGCATTTTTAAAAAGAACCACTGAGGGAAAAAGGCTGTATGCACGGAGGCGCACAGAGGAAAGTGGCTTTTTAGAAATGATTTCATGTGTGGAAAATCAAAAAAATTACACTGCACAGGTGTCTTGTGTTTTTGAAAGTTTGTCCCCCCTAATCAGCCATCAGCACATTAGCACATCAGCACATCATTTGCAAATCACTCCCTTAACGCTCCAATCTCTCTTCTATTCTATCTTTGTAACCCTATGGCAACACCGGACGATCTTTTTAAGAACATTATTTCTCACAGCAAGGAATACGGATTCATTTTTCAGTCGAGTGAAATTTACGATGGGCTCAGCGCGGTTTATGATTATGGACAGAATGGCGCGGAGCTGAAAAAAAATATCCGCGATTACTGGTGGAAGTCGATGGTGCAGCTGCACGATAATATTGTTGGCATCGATGCAGCGATTTTTATGCATCCCACCACCTGGAAAGCTTCCGGTCACGTGGATGCATTCAACGATCCACTGGTGGACAATAAAGATTCCAAAAAACGTTACCGCGCGGACGTGTTGGTGGAAGATGCGCTCGCGAAAGTGGAGGATAAGATTAAAAAGGAAGTGGAAAAAGCGGCAAAACGGTTTGGCGAAACTTTCGATGCCGCCATGTACCGTTCTACCAACCCGCGTGTGATGGAATACCAGGAAAAAATTGATGAAACCAATACGCGTTTCAAAAAAGCGCTCGACGCGGGCGATATGACCGAACTGCGGCAGATCATCGTTGATCTCGAAATCGTTTGCCCGGTATCGGGAACGCGCAACTGGACGGAAGTGCGTCAGTTCAACCTCATGTTCGGCACACAGGTTGGTTCAGTGGCTGAAGACTCGAGTACGATTTACCTGCGACCCGAAACCGCGCAGGGAATTTTTGTGAATTTTCTGAACGTGCAGAAATCCGGGCGCATGAAAATCCCGTTTGGCATCGCGCAGACAGGAAAAGCATTCCGCAATGAAATAGTGGCGCGCCAGTTTATTTTCCGTATGCGCGAATTCGAGCAGATGGAAATGCAGTTTTTCATTCGTCCGGGCACGCAGTCGGAATGGTACGAATACTGGAAAGTGCAAAGGATGAAATGGCACCAGGCACTCGGCTTCAGCGGGGCGCAATACCGTTATCACGATCATCTCAAGCTGGCGCATTACGCGGACGCGGCCTGCGATATTGAATTTGAATTCCCCTTTGGCTTTAAGGAGCTCGAAGGAATTCATTCCCGCACCGATTTTGATTTATCCAGCCACGAAAAGTTTTCCGGGAAAAAGCTGCAGTATTTCGATCCGGAGCTGAACCAGTCGTACGTGCCGTATGTCATCGAAACATCCATCGGGCTCGACCGCATGTTTCTCGCGATCCTTTCGTCCGCTTACAAGGAAGAGCAGCTCGAAGACGGTTCATCGCGCGTGGTGCTAAACCTCCCGCCGTTCCTCGCACCGGTTAAAGCCGCTGTTCTCCCATTGGTAAACAAAGACGGTCTGCCCGAAAAAGCGGCAGAAATTGTCAGTGTCCTGAAGTTCGATCACCTTGTGTCTTCCGAAGAAAAAGATTCCATCGGTAAACGTTACCGTCGCCAGGATGCGATAGGAACACCGTATTGCATTACCGTAGATCACCAGACGCTTGAAGATAATACTGTAACTATTCGTGAACGCGATACAATGAAGCAGGAGCGCTTGACTGTCGACCGGTTGTCACAGATCGTGGATGAGCGGGTGAATGTGAAGCAGGTATTGAAGCGGCTGTAGGGAACCTCCCCCAAAACTTTTTATTCAAAAGCGATTACTGGTTTAGCAGCCTAAGCCAAAGCTGCTATTGAAACATGTTGTTCAGTTGAAGCTTCACCCAATAAAACTGATTTATTAGCGTTAAGTGAATGCAAACAATTGAGCAGGGCGTTTTTCGTTATTAAAAAGATCCAGGAATGACCAAAATATCTATACAGACCCTTGCAATTTATTGCATTTTATTTATCACCGGCAATCTTATTGCACAGCAACCTGAACTTACAAAACACGCCGTTGAATTCTCCTATAATTACTCGTCTGTTGGATTGAATGCCTGTGGAACTTACCGGCATTCTTTTTCTCCTGTTTCGAGTGTAATAGTAGGGTTGAAAATATTAGATAACCAGCCGGTAACTGACATTAAAGGATTTTCGTTTCGTCACCGGTTTTATGCGCAAAAATTTCAGGAGCGTCTTGGACTTGTATTTGGGTTAGAACGGCAGTTTACTATTGCAAAATCAAACATAAGGCCCTTCATAGGTTATACCGCGCAATATACGGCTGCTCATATAAGAGGCTTGTCGGCTGTGGTGGATTCCTCCTATTCTGTACTCAACACGGATACGACCTGGTCAAAGTACGCAAGTTACCGTTATTACTACCGTCTCCATGTAGTGCATGCCATGGAAAATATTATTTGCGCCGGGTTTACGGTTAAAGCCTATGACAGGTTTGACCTACGATTCAGTGCGGGAATTGGTTTTTCATTGCTTTTGGTTCCGGAAAACAGGCTGTATAATCCGCGAATCGAATTAACATATGAACCGTCTGATTATTATTCAATAGGAATTATTTACCGGCTTGGGAAGCCCACTGCAGATCAATAGCAACCGCTCAAAATTAAGTCTTCTGTAAACGCCGCAGATTATAAAAAAAGCGGGAAGCCTTGCCTTACCTTTGTAAAATGAAAGAAGGCGAACATTACCTGCACGGCTTCACATTAAAAGAACAAACGCGGTTATACAACCAGGCCCGGTTCCTGGAAAATATTATTTACAGCGGGATGGATCTTTCGGCAGTGAATAACCTGCTCGAGGTTGGAAGCGGCGTGGGCGCGCAAACGGAAATTATTCTTCGCCGGTTTCCCGATCTTAAAATCACCTGCGTAGATTTTTCAGATACACAGATCGGGGCTGCGAAAAAGCGACTGGATGAAAATCCGGTTGCCAAAGGACGGTTTGAAATTCTGCAGATGGACGCGGCCGACATGAGCTTTCCATCGAATGAAAAATACGACGGGGCCTTTTTATGCTGGATCCTGGAGCATGTGCCCGGACCGCAAAATGTTTTATCGGAAGTGCGTCGGGTGCTTTTGCCCAACAGCCGGATTTACATAACGGAAGTTTTGAACGCCACTTTTTTCCTCGAACCGTATTCGCCGAATGTTTTGCAATACTGGATGAAATTCAATGATCTCCAATATGAAATGGGTGGCGATCCTTTTGTCGGCGCGAAGCTGGGTAACTTGCTGCTTTCGCTGGGGTACAAAGACATTCAAACAGAAGTCAAAACTTTTTTTCTCGACAACCGCAACCCCGGAAAGCGCGAAGAGATGATCGCGTACTGGACAGATTTGTTATTGAGTGGCATGCCCGGCCTTTTAAAAGCAGGTTATGTGACCGGAGAAGTGGCGGAGAAAGTGAAGCAGGAGATGCACATTGTCGCGAAAGATCCCAACGCTGTTTTCTTTTATTCCTTTGTGCAGGCGAGCGCGCGGACATAGGTGAAAGTGAATGCAAAACATTTTTTTTGTGTGGATACGCCAATTTATGTGGCTAAAGCCAACATCACACGATTTTGATTTATCAGTCAGATAAATCTGACTGAAATGGATTTGCTGGGCTTCATCCATTTGGGTAATAATTTGGCAATCTTGCCCGAAAGTGGTAAAATAGCCGTCCCCAAATTCACCGGAAACAATTTTATCCGATCATAAAATTCCGCCGGTTACGATTCCGGTTCAGCAACGCAGTAAATAAAAAACCAATGGAACGAAAACACCCAGCCGGATTACCTTTTCTTTTTTTCGCGGAAATGTGGGAACGATTCGGGTATTACCTGATGATCGGAATTTTTGTGCTTTATCTCGAAGCGCCTCTTTCAGAAGGCGGATTCGGCATGGAACCGGCGCAGTCGGCGGATATTTACGGAACTTTTATCGCGCTGGTTTTTCTTACGCCGTTTCTTGGTGGCTTGCTAGCCGACCGCAGGATGGGCTACAGAACTTCCATTACCATTGGTGGTTTGCTGATGGGAATCGGTTATTGCCTGTTAGGCGTTCATGGAAGCATCGCGTTTTATCTTTCGTTGTTTCTGATCATTCTTGGCAATGGTTTTTTCAAACCGAATATTTCCACGCTGCTTGGCAATCTTTATAACGAAGAAAAATACATCGCGCAAAAAGATGCCGGCTACAATATTTTTTACATGGGCATCAACATTGGCGCGTTGATCTGTAATTTTTTCGCTGCTGCACTGCGGAATAATTACGGATGGTCGATGGCATTTATGGGCGCGGGAATCGGCATGTTCGTGGGTGTGATCATTTTCTGGCTCGGCATGAAACATTACCGGCACGCGGATGTTCTGAAGCCTGTTAAACCGGAGGACCAGTCGCTCTCACGGATTTTTGGACTCACGATCCTGCCGGCGCTGATTGCGGGGGCGATCGGCTGGTTTATTCCCGGGAATGTTTTCGGCAGCGATTCGACGGATGCTTTCATCCTTGGAGCCATTCCGGTGGGCTATTTTTATTTTTCAGTATGGAAAAAAGCCGGAGGAAATGATAAAAAAGCGATTGGCGCCTTGCTGGCTATTTTCAGCGTGGTCATAATTTTCTGGGCGGTTTTCAAACAAAACGGAACGGCATTAACTACCTGGGCTAAAAATTATACGGACAGAAGCATTCCCGCGGTTATTGAAAAACCAATGGCGGCGCTCTACTTCATGCAATCGGTGAAAGCAGTTCCTGATACGATTGAAAAAACAGATGCGCAATTCAGAAAAATCAAGGACGCCAATGGCAAGACTGTGATGACGATTGCGTTGCCGGATTATTTTAAAAACGAGGATCCTTCAAAAATTCCCGCTAAAGGCGAAAGCATAAAAGTGGTGAATACGGAAATATTCCAGTCTGTGAATCCATTTTGGGTGGTCGTATTGACAGTTCCGGTGGTCGCGTTCTTCATGTTCCTTCGTCGCCGCGGCAAAGAACCCACCACGCCGTCAAAAATTGCATGGGGATTGGTGATCAGCGCGCTTTCCACTTTGGTAATGGTGGCTGCAGTTTATGTTGGAAACAACGGAGCGATGAAAGTGAGCGCGTGGTGGCTCATCGGCGCTTATGGTGTGATCACTATTGGTGAACTTTGCCTTAGCCCGATGGGATTAAGCCTCGTTTCCAAGCTCAGTCCGCCGCGATTAACAGCGTTGATGATGGGCGGCTGGTTTCTCGCAACTTCATTTGGCAATAAGCTGTCGGGTGTGCTTGCTTCCCTATGGGGCGAATATGAAAACAAGGCGAATTTTTTCCTTGTCAATTGTGTGATCCTCGGATTCGCGGCACTGCTGCTTTTTATTATGCTGAAGCGGCTCAATAAAGTTTTCCGGGAGCATAAAACGGAATAATGGCGCGCGAAAAAATCGCCTGCCGCTTATTTCCCGTTATACTTTGTCATTGTAAGACCGATCCCGATCGTTGCAAACGCGCGGATTGCTTCACAGCATTTTTCAATCCGTTCCGGCAGGGAGGCAAGCTGTTCTTTCGACCATTTTCCAAGCACATATTCCACCTGTCTTCCTTTGGGAAAATCGTTTCCAACGCCAAACCGCAAACGCGCGTATTCATTTGTTCCAAGCGTTTCCTGGATGCTCGTCAAACCGTTATGCCCGCCAGCGCTTCCTTTTGCCTTGATACGGATGGTGCCGAAGTGCAATGCAATATCGTCGGTGAGCACAAGCAGATTTTCAAGCGGGATTTTTTCAGCCTGCAGCCAGTATTGAATCGCTTTTCCGCTTAAGTTCATGAAAGTGGTTGGCTTGATGAGGATAAAAATTCTTCCCTTGTGCTTATAGGTGGAAACATAAGCATGCCGGTCGTGGCGGAACGGCAGATCTTTCGCCAGCGCATCCACGATTGCGAAGCCAATATTATGGCGG
>DATDOQ010000373.1:0-7979 GCA_035293205.1 Bacteroidia bacterium | reverse complement strand
CGTTTTGCCCGCGCCCGAAGCGCCAACAATGGACACGATCTCACTTTCAGCGATGGACAAATTGATTCCGCGCAAAACCGGAAGTGTTCCGTAAGATTTGGTAATGTTCTCGGCTGAGATGAGAGTCATTGAGGGGCAAAGATAGAAGAAGTGAAAGATTTTGAATGGGAGTATTGACATGCCAGCTAAACAAGCATTGCAACAGAAAATCCGTTTGATATGTCGGGAAAAATAATTGAGACTTAATGAAGAAGGATCTTAAAATAATGCATCATCTCCTGTGATTGGATCTGCACAACATAAATTCCCGTCGAATTTCCATGCAGGTCAATGGCCTGCTCGCTTCTCTGGGGCAGACCCCTATAAATTACTCTTCCTAACGTGTTTGTTACTGTAACGGAATAAGGTATATTACCAATACCGGGATAAATAAATATTTTTCCACTTGAGGGATTCGGATAAACGGAAAAAGCTGTTTCGTTATTAAGCGGAATGTCATGGCTTGTAATGACTGAACAATTTTCATTGAGAACCCCTCCGGAATCAATGGTGAAAACTGGGTTGTTGGTAGTGCCGGGATTACCAAATATACCGCCGGATGCTATATTGAATGTATCAGGTACAAGTTGAAAGGATGTGTCGGGCACAAAACAGCAGGATCCGCCCCAGGGATCCACTTTTGAAATGCTCATTCCATAATAATCGGAACCTGCAAAAACATAGCCGCCATCGCTGGATTGGATAAAGCCAAGCATGTAAGAGTTGGAAATTAAATTTTCGGCAAGGGCCCATTGAAAGTTGTAATTGTTATCAAGTTTTACAATTGAACCATTGAAGTCCAAATAAGCAAATCCGCCATCGGAAGTTTTTAATAATGACCAGGGTTGCTGCATTGATGAAGAATACATGATCGTCTTAACCCATTGCAATGTTCCATTATTGCTGAGTTTAGCTAAACAACCTGAATTACTGCTGTTTCCTGCTGTCAGGTATCCGCCATCATTTGTCTGCACAATTCCACGCGCATCATCGTCTAACGGTCCTCCAAACACCGAGGTCCACTGCGCCACGCCGGTTGATGAGATTTTAACTACATAAGCGCTGCTCCATCCGGTAATAAAACCGTGTGTTTCGCCGCCAACCGCATACCCACCGTCAGTTGTTTGTATGATATGGTAACCTTCATCACCATTATATTGGTCTCCAACAGTTCTGGTCCAGACAATTGTTCCGGAGGAATTCATTTTCACAACAACCAACTGCGGGTCGTATCCCGAGCCGGTTTGCTGGAAGCCTGTAATTGCATATCCTCCGTCCGAGGTTTGAATGACGTCATTTCCAGAGGAGTTTTTTCCACTGACACCAACTGTGCGTATCCATTGTGGAATTCCCATGTTGTTCGTTTTCACAACCAACATCCGTGTATTTGCCTGTTCTGTATAACCGGTGATAATAAAACCTCCGTCCGTTGTTTCAGCAATTGAATATCCCTCGTCATCATAGGCATCCCCAAATTTCCGCGCCCAGATAATATAGCCATTTGCGGCAACCTTGACGAGGTATACATCCTTATCAAGGTAGCTGTATGCAAAACCGACAATGACGAAGTTCCCGTCGGTGCACTGGATCACATCCCTAGCCTGGGCGCCGGTTTCTTCAACGATTGAAAAGCAGAAGGAAGCCAGCATTGGGCATTGATTAACCGTCAGTGGAAAAACAGCTGTGTCCCGGCAACCGTTTACATCTGTACCCGTAAGGGTGTAAGTAACGCTTGCAGATGGATAATTTGTGATTACAGTTGTCGTATCATTCCCAGGCATCCAGTTATATACGAGAGCACCAGAAGCCGTGAGTGTGTTGACCTGGCCATCACAAATAGATGAAAATCCGCTTATGTTTACCACCGGGAGGGGATTAACGATAACCGTAATCGATTTACTGCTGTCGCAGTTCACCGAATCCACCACAAAAAGTGTATACGTGACGGTGGCGTTCGGCGCAATCTGAATTGTTGATGTAGTATCACCACCTGGTTGCCACAAATACCGGTAGGGGCCGCTCCCCCCATTCACAAACGCGCTTATTGTGATTGAATCGCCCGCACATGAAGTATCAGGTGCTGATAGAGTAATGGATGGTGGCGTGCAGGTAAGGCACGCCAAAACCGTTGTAAGGCTGGTATTTGATGTAGCCCCGCTGGGATACATTATCGCGCCGATATTAGAAGTTCCACTCTGCCCGAAAAAACTTGTTAATGGAGTGGAAGTTCCGCCGCTACCTGATACGCAACAATCAATTCCTGCCGAGTCAAGCAGCGCGAAGAAAACATCTTCTGAACCGGACCCGAATGAGGTTGTACTCCCGACAACGGCATAACCACCTGCACCTGTCTGAATAATGGAGTATGCTTCTTCATATCCAGGGCCACCTATTGTTCGTGTCCAAAGAATATTAAAAAGACTATCGAGTTTTACTATGTAAATATCAGATCCCCCGGCGCCAAATGAATAAGTAAGCGTTGCTAATGCATATCCACCATCATTTGTTTTAATCAGTGTAACGGTCTTAGGGTCAGTTTTGCTAATAACCGTTGCGACTTCTGCAGATGGACCTCCAATCGCTTTTGAAGAAAGCAACTGCCCAGTAGGGTCCATATGCAATAAATAAATGTCCCCATTTATATTGCCTGCAACTACATAACCGCTATCGCTCAACTGAATAATTGAATAGCCAACAGCAGGCGTTGATGTAACATTATATGCCTTTCCCCACTGGAAAAAACCAGCGGCGCTAAATTTGCCAACATATAAATTATGACCGATCGTGTTAAAGGAATGTAGCCCTGTTATCACATATCCACCATCTAATGTTTGAGTAACAGCGTAGGCATAATCCGGATTTGTCCCTCCAACAGTCCTGGACCAAAGGAGATTGCCGTTTTTGTCAACTTTAATCAAATAGCTGTCGAATGCATAGGTTCCTTCCGCCTCTGTAAATCCTGCTACAGCAAATCCGCTGTCGGCACTTTGGATAATTGAAAACCCGGAGGAAGCCCACGGATCACCTACGTAATTTGACCAGAGTAAATTACCTGCCGCATCTAATTTAATAATATACAAATGTCGAACATTACTGATGCGGGTATATCCGGTAATCGCATATCCGCTATCAAAAGCCTGTACAATTGAGAAGCCTGCTTCAATTCCGCTTCCATTGATATTTTTTTCCCATTCAACGTTTAAGGCGCTATCAAGCTTAATTACGTAAACATCACCCGCACTGGTTCCCGTAATCACAAAACCATTATCGTACGTCTGTTTCACACTGTAGCCGCGCTGGAAGCCAGTTGCACCGATTGCATGACAGAAATTTTGCGCACTGGAAACCTGCGGGATTCCTGTAATCAGTAAAAAAGCAAATAAACAGGTTTTCATTTTTATTGATTTAAGCTGGTTTTATTGCTTGCAAAATAAGCCTTCTTCAATTGGAATCCAATCCGGATTACCCAAAATTTCAATTTTTCTGACGACTAGCGCACATTCCCTGTTATTCGCCGTTCTCCCATTACCCCCATTCTTCCCATTACCCCCATTTTTCCCATTACCCCCATTTTTCCCATTATCCCATTTACTTATTGCCACATTCACTCATTACCACATTCACTCATTACCACATTAAAGGAGTCCCTTCCTCCACAACGCACAAAAGTCCATCAGCAACGCAATGCTGTAATGAATACAAACCCCCAGCCAGATGGACCGGCTTTTCATGCTTAAAGTCCCCAGGATCACACCCGCGATAATTGCACCGATGGTTTCCGGCATTGGTTTTCCAAAATGAACCATACAATACGGAATCGTCATGATGAAGATCGCGTAATAACCGAACCGCTTCCGCAAACCCAATGTCATAAAACCACGAAAGAAAAATTCCAGGGCGATAAACTGGATGAAATATTCCACTTCCAATATCCAGAAATCAGGCCAGAGGGAAATATCGCCGGATGGATCATAAAACGGGTAACGGCGCAAAAAACTTTCGGTTGTGGAAAAAAACAACACCAGCGGGGTCATCACGCTGAGCATCCCGGCATATAGCCACCAGTCGCGAAATGCGCCTTTCCAGCGTAAACCGTAATCCGTGAGCTTTTCCCGGAAAAGAAAACGCACAATCATAACCGGGATTACGAGATACACCAGGACCATCGTTCCTACCCATCATGTCAGCGAATGTAACCGCGCGTCCTCGCCGGTGAGGCCCCAGTGACGCAGCGCCGCGCACGCCTGCTCAAAGCCGCATTCCTCCAATAATTCAATTACGAAATGCATTTCTCCGTAATAACGAATGATGGATAAACCCAGCGCTGTCCAGATTAGAATGACTGCAACCTTCCAGTCAAATCTCTCCCGGGGCGGAGAAACGGATAAAAGATCTTCCTCGCGCCTGAATGTTCCTGTAAATAAGCTGGTGATCGTCTTCAAAAGTTTTTGCGGATTTATTCACCGGACATATCCCGGATCAATTCATGACTGCACGGGAAAAATTTATCAAATATGAAATCTCGCTAACGGAATAGTGTCCTGTCCGCAAAATTCTTTTTCAAGAAATTTGAAATAACCCGTCACCGCGATCATCGCCGCGTTATCGGTGCAATAGGCGAAAGGCGGAATGAATGTTTTCCAGCCTTTTTCTTTTCCAAGTTTTATTAAACCGTTGCGCAAACCGCTATTTGCGGAAACCCCGCCTGCGAGCGCAACTTGTTTTATTCCTGTTTGCCAGACGGCCGCTTCAACTTTCTGCAACAGCGTTTCAATAATCGTATATTGAACGGATGCGCATACATCTGCAAGATTTTTTTCAAGAAAATCCGGATCTTCCTTCATCCGGTCACGCACGAAATAAAGAACTGCGGTTTTTAACCCGCTGAAACTAAAACCGAGCTCAGGAATATTAGCAATTGGAAACTTAAATGCTTTGCTGTTTCCTTTTTTCGCCAATTGATCGATCAGCGGTCCGCCGGGGTAGGGGAGACCCAGGATTTTTGCGGTTTTGTCAAAAGCTTCTCCCGCCGCGTCATCTTTGGTTTCACCAAGAAGTGTGAAAGAACGCGGGTTGTCAGCTTTTACAAGCTGGGTGTGTCCGCCGGAAACTGTTAAGCATAAAAATGGAAATTGCGGACGGTCACGCTGTTCGCCATCCTCAATGAAATGCGCGAGAATATGCGCTTCCATATGATTGACCGCGATCAATGGTTTTCCAAGCGCTAGCGCGAACGCTTTTGCAAATGAAGCGCCCACCAGCAATGATCCGGGCAGTCCGGGACCTTGTGTAAATGCAATGGCGTCTATTTCTGCAGGTGTAACTTTTGCTTCTTTCAGCGTTTTATCAATGACCGGAATGATATGCTGTTGATGCGCGCGTGAAGCCAGCTCGGGAACTACGCCGCCCCATTCGCGGTGAACATCCTGCCCGGCAACCACGTTGGCAAGTAATTTGCAACCATCCATCACCGCTGCTGCAGTTTCATCGCACGACGACTCAATTCCAAGAATGACAGGCATTTCGCTACTTTTGTGAGAATGGCTAAAACACAGGGAAAAACACCCAAAATTATCAAAAAGGCCGGCCTGAGCGCCGTTCTTCTTTTGGGTTCCCTTGTCTGGCTCATCGCCGGACTTTTTATTGCCATCCGGATGCCGTCTGTTCAGACAGCGCTCACGCAGCGCCTCATGGCCTATCTTTCAGCGGAGCTGCACACTAAAATTACCATCAAAGGTATCGATATTGAATTCATTAAAAGTATTGTACTCGAAGGCCTTTATGTGGAAGATCAGCACGGCGATACGCTGTTGTTCGCCGGATCGCTGAAAGCGGATATTGACGCGTTCAATTATTCAGAAACTTACATGTCGGTAAAGGATGTGGGGTTGTATAATGCGACAATCAAGCTGAAGAAATATCCGGGCGAACGCGGTCTTAGCTATCGTTTCATCGAAAAGTATTTTAAGCAAAAAGACACTGCAGCGCATGAGCCTTCGCCCTGGAAAGTGGACTTCGGCGGAATTCGACTTTCCAATGTGAATTTTGCTTTTATTGATACACGTTACAGCGACAAAGATCCCGGCATGGATTACGAGGATATTCGCGTAACGCAGTTGAATGCGTTATTCACGGATATCAACCCCATGGGCGATTCAGCATCCTTCCGGATAAAAAATCTGAGCGCGCGCGAAAAGTCGGGGTTTACCGTCACAGACTTCTCTTCGTTTGTTTTGGTCGCAGACACATTTGCGAAGTTCGATAACCTTGTCATTAACACACCGGGCAGCGCCATTCAGGGATTCATCGGATTCCAGTTTCATCATACCGACGACATTGCTGACGATTTTGTGCACCTCGTTAAAATGGATGGACATTTTTCAAATTCTGTGGTGGAACTGGGTGATGTTTCCGTCTTCGCGACGGAGTTAATAGGAATAAAAAAACGCGTTCTTTTTACGGGGGATATCAAAGGAACCGTAGAAAAGCTCCGGCTTAATAATGTAGACCTGATTTTTGGAGAGCGTTCCCATATTGCCGGAAATTTTTCATTCAACGGCTTGCCGGATTTGGAAACCACCGACATGAATTTCCGGATCCGGGAAGCGACCACCAATAAAAAAGATCTTGAAGGAATCCCGGTTGCGCCTTATGGTCCGGGAGATTCGCTCAAATTACCGGCAGAAATTGGTTTGCTGGGAAACATGTACTTCACCGGATCGATTGAAGGATTCCTGAATGATTTTATCGCGCATGGTCGTTTCCGGAGTGCGCTTGGAACCGGGCGGCTTGAAAATTTTGCCATGGTTCACGTAACCGACAGCCTTATCGCTGCCTATACCGGACGATTAAGTGTTGCAGATTTCCAGCTGGGCGCTTTGATCGGCGAGCGTGATCTCGGCAGTGTTACAGGAAATGTTTCCGTTGATGGAATTGGCTTTCCAAACCAATTGGATTCAGTCACAGGCAGACTCGAACCATTTTCGGTGAATGTGACCGGGGATATTTCAAAACTGGTTTACCGCGGCTATCCCTATTCCAATATAGTTGTTTCAAACGGCATCATTCAGCACAACAAGTTTGAAGGCGATCTGACGATCAATGATCCGAATCTCAGAGTGGAATTCACCGGCAAGGTAGATGCAAGCGGTAACTTGCCTGATCTGCAGTTTGAGGCTACGATTGATACGATGAATCTTTCCAACCTTGGGTTTACCGATACCACAGCGCGGCATACCATCACAGGAAATGTTGTGATGCACCTGAAAGGGAATACCATTGATAATGTACAGGGTCTTGCGCAGATCAATAACCTGATGTATTACGGCGACACGGCCCAGTATAATTTCGGAACCTCCCAGTTTTTTGCGGGCCCGACCAATACCGGCAGAAGGATCGTGCTCGAATCGGATATTGTTTCCGCATCGATTGATGGAAATTTTGAGCTTCTGAAATTGCCAGATGCTGTGAATGAAATGATGGCTGAATTCCTGCCCGCTTATTTTCCGCCGCCTTCAGTCAGGCCAAATGCAAAAGGGAAAACAGCTCAAAATTTTTCCTGGAACGTTGTATTTCATGATAACACAAAACCATTGCAGGCATTTGTTCCCGGGCTGGAAGTTGCCTCGGGTACACGGGCAGAGGGAAAATTCGATCTGCAAGCGCGTACGGTCAGCTTCGATCTTGATTCGGACAGCATCGCCTTTAAGAAAAACCGTTACAGGAAAGTTATAATAGCCGGCGGAAGCGATGCCGGCAAGGATAAGCTTGTGATTACCGGACACGTGGAAAGGATCCAGGTTAATGACACAATCGGGCTCAGTGATTTTTATCTCGATCTGGTTGCGGCAGACAATAAGATCGATTCCAAAATTCGCTGGCAGAATCCGACGGTGAAGCAGAACGACGGAAATATTGCAGCGGCAGTGCAGTTCTTTTCG
>DATDOQ010000372.1:0-10222 GCA_035293205.1 Bacteroidia bacterium | reverse complement strand
TGTTTTGCCGATCGATACCATGATGGATCACCGCCTTGTTGAACTTGCGCGGCACGATAAAAAAAATGAGCGGGGAGAAATAAAAATGGTGCTGCTGGATGCGATCGGCTATGCAGTTCCCGATAAGCAAATCCAGGCCCTTGAAATTATAGAGGCATTGAACTATTACCGGCTTGCCACGCGCCACTTCAAAAAAAACTGAGATGATACCGCAGATTTCACTTTCAATTCCGGATGATTTAAAAGGAGAAATCAAACTCCCCCTCTCAAAAAGTGAATGCAACCGCATGCTGATCATCCGGGCAATCACCGGAACAGACATCGATCTGCCGGAAATTTCGGACGCGGAGGATACAGTGGCTCTGCGGAAAATCCTGGACCAGCTGAAACATCACACCGATGGCGATACGTACGACGTAGGGCCGGCGGGAACCACCATGCGTTTTCTGGCTGCTTATCTTGCATCCATTCCGGGTGTGTTTCACCTGAAAGGATCGGCGCGCATGAATCATCGCCCCATCGGTGTATTGGTGAAAGCGCTGGAATCGCTCGGCGCTGATATAGAGTTCGAAGAAAAAGAAGGATTTGCCCCGTTGAAAATATTCGGCGGCCCGCTCAAAGGCGGCGAAATTGAAATGGATGGCAGCGTCAGCTCGCAATTCGTTTCGGCCCTGCTGATGATCGCGCCGACAATGCACAGTGGACTGGTGCTGAATTTCAAAGGGCCCATTGTGTCGCGGCCCTACATTGACATGACGATCCGGATCATGGAGCGCTTTAATGTTTTCCCGGTGTGGGACGGCGATGTTTTATCGGTCAGCCACCAGGATTACGAAATTGAAAACGCGGCTTCGCAGTTCAGCGTTGAACCAGACTGGAGCGCGGCTTCGTATTGGTACGCGATGGCTGCGCTTGCAAGAGATGCCAATATATTTTTACCCGGACTGAAAAAAGAAAGCCTGCAAGCAGATTCTCTTTGCGCGATGATATTTCCTTTTATGGGTGTCAGCTCCACGTTCGAAGAAAATGGCGTGCGCCTGACAAAAAACGGGTACAAGCCACATGCGTTCGCTTTCGATTTTTCCGATTCGCCTGACATCGTGCAGACGGTTGGGGTAGTTGCCGCAGCGCTAAAAATTCCAACGCTGCTTTGTGGATTGAACACATTGCGCATAAAAGAAACCGATCGCGTGGCCGCCATGATCGCTGAGCTCGCTAAGATCGGCGTGCATTGCGAAGAGCCGGGAGAAGGATTGCTCGAAATAAAAACATTCAAAGGCGCGGTGCAATCACCATTGAAAATCACGACTTACGACGATCACCGCATGGCACTTTCTTTTGCGCCGCTGGCGATCAAATATCCCGGGATGATCATTGAGAACCCCGATGTGGTGAGGAAGTCGTACCCTGGATTTTGGGAAGAGTTAAAGAAAATGGGAGGAAGAATTTAGAATGGAGGGAGGAGTCAGGAGAACTGAGTTTTGAGTATAGAGAAGTGGCGGAAAAGATTTGGAATTTGTTTTTTGGAATTTGGAATTTGGAATTTGGAATTTGTTTTTTTTGGAATTTTCAATGTAATCTGTGATTTGGAACTTGAGCTTTTGAATTTATTTGGTCCGCCTCTTCGGCGGATGGAATTTTCTATTTGTTATTTTACTTGCATAAGCATTCCGCTTTGACTAAATTGCGGATAAATCTTAAATTATCTGCATCCTTTTTTCTCTTTTTTCCTTGCGTCCATTATTATATTAAAAATAAGCAGGAACGGTAAATTCAAAAAACAGACCGACATGAAAAAAGCATTCCTCATTATTCTAATTGCAATTTGCACAACTGCAAATGCGCAATACACCATGCTCACCGATTTTACAGGCGATAGCGCGTTTACAGGCATAAATCCGATGCATGACCAGAATTTAATTTCTGTCGGTGGCGCACTTTATGGCATGACCCAGTTGGGCGGCACAATCGGTTACGGAACAATCTTCAAAATAATGCCCGATGGAACGGGGTATTCCACGCTTCTTGATTTCGCAGGCGCCTCAAACGGAGGTAGACCTTACGGTTCGCTTGTTTCAGACGGAACTTTTCTTTATGGGATGACCAGTGAAGGTGGCACAAATAATATGGGAGTTGTCTTTAAAATATTGCCCGATGGAACGGGGTATTCCAAACTCCTTGATTTCGCAGGAGCGGCAAACGGAGGGGAACCATATGGTTCGCTTATTTCAGACGGAACTTTTCTTTATGGAATGACCAGCGAAGGCGGCACAAATAATCAGGGAGTTATCTTTAAAATAATGCCCGATGGAACCGGGTATTCTAAGCTCCTTGATTTCGCAGGAGCGACAAACGGTCGTGAACCTTTCGGATCTCTTGTTTCAGACGGAACCTTTCTTTATGGGATGACACATTATGGCGGCGTAAACAATCGGGGAATTGTCTTCAAGATAATGCCCGATGGAACCGGCTTTGCCAAACTTCTGGATTTTGCAGGCATGTCAAACGGAAGTGATCCTTTTGGTTCGCTTGTTTCAGACGGCGCTTTTCTTTATGGTATGACAATGTATGGCGGCACAAACAATATGGGAGTTGTTTTTAAAATAATGCCCAATGGGACTGGGTATTCCAAACTCCTTGATTTCGCAGGTGTGGCAAACGGTGCTAATCCTCTAGGCTCGCTTGTTTCAGACGGAACTTTTCTTTATGGAATCACACGTTATGGCAGCATAAACGGGCTGGGGGTTGTCTTCAAAATAATGCCCGATGGAAGCGGTTATTCCCAGCTCCTTAATTTCGCAAACGCTGCAGACGGAAAGGAACCCCACGGCTCACTTATTTATGACGGCACTTTTCTTTATGCTATGACGCGGCTAGGCGGCATAAACAATGCAGGAGTTGTCTTTAAAGTAATGCCCGATGGAACCGGATATTTCAAGCTTTTTGATTTCGCATGGGCAAAAAATGGGGGTGTTCCTCGCGGCTCGCTTATTTCAGACGGAACTTTTCTTTATGGAATGACAGAGTGGGGCGGCATAAACAATATGGGAGTTATCTTTAAGATAATGCCCGATGGAACAGGATTTACTAAGCTGCTTGATTTCACAGGCGCATCAAACGGGCGCACACCTTATGGCACGCTTGTTTCAGATGGAACTTATCTTTATGGAATGACATCTTATGGGGGAGCATACGATATGGGAGTTGTTTTTAAAATTATGCCCGATGGAACCGGGTATTCCAGGCTTCTTGATTTTGATGGCGCGGCAAACGGAAGTTATCCTAACGGCTCGCTTGTTTCAGATGGAACTTTTCTTTATGGAATGACATTATATGGCGGCACAAACAATCTGGGAGTTGTTTTTAGAATAATGCCCGACGGAACCGGGTATTCCAAGCTTCTTGATTTTGATGGCGCGGCAAACGGAGGTTATCCTTACGGCTCGCTTATTTCAGACGGCACTTTTCTTTATGGTATGACCATGTGGGGTGGCACAAACGGGGGTTACGGAACAATCTTCAAAATAATGTACGATGGAACAGGATATGCTAATCTCTATGATTTCGCAAGCGCGGCAAACGGAGCTACTCCTTACGGCTCGCTGATTTCAGACGGAACTTTTCTTTATGGAATGACATTATATGGCGGCACAAATAATCAGGGAGTTATCTTTAAAATAATGCCCGATGGAACCGGGTATTCCAAACTCTTTGATTTTGATTTCTCAAACGGATATAATCCTCGAGGCTCACTTGTTCAAGTCGGAACATTTCTTTATGGAATGACAGAGTATGGCGGCACAAACAATATGGGAGTTGTCTTTAAAATTATGCCTGACGGAACCGGGTATTCCAAACTCCTTGATTTCGCCGGCGCTGCAAACGGACTTCATCCTTATGGTTCGCTGATTTCAGACGGATCTTTTCTTTATGGAATGACAAATTATGGAGGCGGCCATGGTGTGGGAACAGTTTTCAGGTATTGCCTTACCATGCCACCGGTTAATTTAGTACTTAGCCCTGATACAGTTTGCATAAATTATACCGCGTATGCATTAACAGGGGGTTCGCCAACTGGCGGAACCTATTCGGGGCCGGGAGTGAGCGCCGGAAATTTTGATCCCGGCGTGGCAGGTGTCGGATTACATAATATCATTTATACCTATGCAGATAGTAATAATTGCAGCAACAGCGATACGGTGCAAATAATTGTTGACTTCTGTACAGGCATACAAACGGTTTCAGGGAATCAATCTATTTCGATTTTCCCTAATCCCTCAATGGGGATGTTCACTCTTGCTTATGAGGGCGGGGGAAAGCGATCTCAAATTGAAATTTACAATGTGCTTGGAGAAAAAGTGGCACAAATTGTTATTCCCGGCGGCGGAGGGAATCAAGAAATAGATTTATCAGATCAGCCAGATGGAATTTATTTCCTGCAAATAAAAACGGAGCAGGGAGAAGAGGTTGGACATAAAAAAATAATCGTTAGCAAATAACAAATTGAAAAAGCAAAGTTCATCTTTTTATGATTTGAAAGTTGTTATTTGGAATTGTTATTTGTTATTTGGAATTTGCTTTTTTGGAATTTTAAAAAAAACAGCAATGAAAAAAGCCTTCCTCATTTTATTGTTTGCAATTTGCACAACAGCAAACGCCCAGTACAACATGTTGACCGATTTTGCAGGTAGTAGCGCGTTTACAGGTGTATCGCCGCAGCTCGACCAGAATTTAATTTCTGTCGGTGGGGCCCTTTATGGAATGACAACGTATGGAGGCACCAACGATCTGGGAGTTGTCTTCAAAATAATGCCCGATGGAACCGGGTATTCCAAGCTCCTTGATTTCGCAGGCGCCGCAAACGGAAGTTATCCTTACGGTTCGCTTAATTCAGACGGAACTTTTCTTTATGGAATGACACAGCATGGCGGCACAAACGATATGGGAGTTGTCTTTAAAATATTGCCGGATGGAACCGGGTATTCCAAACTTCTTGATTTCAATGGCGCGGCAAACGGTAGTTATCCGCTCGGCTCGCTTGTTTCAGATGGTACTTTTCTTTATGGAATGACATTAACAGGCGGTACAAACGATGACGGAGTTATCTTTAAAATAATGCCCGATGGAACAGGATATTCCAAACTTCTTGATTTCGCAGGCCTGGTTAACGGACGTCGTCCTATTGGTTCTTTTTTTTACGATGGGACATTTCTTTATGGAATGACCAGTAATGGCGGAACAAATGATCTTGGAGTTATCTATAAAATAATGCCCGACGGAACTGGGTATACCAAACTCATGGATTTCGCAGGCATTGCAAATGGAAGTTATCCTTACGGTTCGCTTATTTCAGACGGAACTTTTCTTTATGGAATGACCTGGCAAGGCGGCATAAACAACCGGGGCGTTGTCTTTAAAATAATGCCCGATGGCACCGGGTATTTCAAACTCCTTGATTTCGCTGGCGCTGCCAATGGAAGTAACCCTTACGGCTCGCTTGTTTCAGACGGAACTTTTCTTTATGGAATGACACCTTATGGGGGAACAAACGATATGGGTGTTGTCTTTAAAATCATGCCCGATGGATCCGGATATTTCAGGCTTTTTGATTTCGCAGGTGTGGCAACCGGAAGTTTTCCTAATGGCTCACTTATTTCAGACGGAACCTTTCTTTATGGAATGGCTTATGGAAGCGGAGCAAACAATCTGGGAGTTGTTTTCAAAATAATGCCCGATGGAACCGGGTATTCCAGGCTCCTTGATTTCACACGTACGGCAAACGGAAGCACTCCTCAGGGATCGTTTTTTTCTGACGGGACATTTCTTTATGGCATGACACAACAGGGTGGCACAAATGGTATTGGAGTTATCTTCAAAATAATGCCCGATGGCACAGGGTTTTCCAAGCTCCTTGATCTTTCAGGGGCAAACGGAAAATGGCCTCGCGGCTCGCTTATTTCAGATGGAACATTTCTATATGGAATGACACCAAATGGAGGCACATTCGATATGGGTGTTATCTTTAAAATAATGCCCGATGGAACAGGATATTCCAAATTGCTTGATTTCGAAGATACGGCAACCGGAATGCAACCGCGCGGCTCGCTTGTTTCAGACGGAACTTTTCTTTATGGAATGACCTGGCAAGGCGGCATAAACAATATGGGCGTTATCTTTAAAATAATGCCCGATGGAACCGGGTATTCCAGGCTCCTTGATTTTGCAGGTGCAAACGGAGCCTATCCCTACGGTTCGCTTATTTCAGACGGAACTTTTCTTTATGGAATGACCTGGCAAGGCGGTACAAATGATATGGGAGTTATATTTAAAATTATGCCAGATGGAACAGGCTATACCAAACTGCTTGATTTCGCATACGTGACTAATGGACGTAATCCTGAGGGCTCGCTTATTTCAGACGGAACTTTTCTTTATGGAATGACAAATTCAGGCGGCACAAACGATTTGGGAGTTGTCTTTAAAATAATGACCGATGGAACGGGATATACGAAACTCCTTGATTTCGCAGGAGCGGCAAACGGAAGTTATCCTGGCGTCTCACTTGTTTCAGATGGTACTTTTCTTTATGGGATGACATTGACAGGCGGCACAAACGGTATGGGTGTCATATTCAAAATAATGCCCGATGGAACAGGGTATTCCAAACTTCTTGATTTCACTGGCGCAAATGGAAGCTTACCTAATGGCTCGCTTATTTCAGACGGAACTTTACTTTACGGAATGACAGGTTATGGTGGCACAAACGATATGGGAACAGCATTCAGGTATTGTCTTACTATTGCATTTTCCCAATCGCTAACCCTATGCGCGGGGCAGAGTGTAACCGTGGGAAGCAATACCTACACCACAAGCGGAACTTATACAGATGTGCTCATAGGTGCAAGTGGATGCGACAGCACGATAACGACTAATTTAACTATACTGCCTGTTACATTTTCCCAATTTCCTACCATCTGCAACGGGCAGAGCATAACAGTCGGAAGCAATACTTATTCTATCAGCGGTATTTACAACGATACATTAACAGCAGTTAGCACTTGCGACAGTATTGTTACAACTAATTTAACTATACTTCCTGCCAATACATTTTCCCAATCGCCTGTCATTTGCGACGGTCAAAGCGTTATTGTGGGAAGCAATACCTATACTGCAAGCGGAACTTATACCGATGTGCTTATAGCGGCAAACGGATGCGACAGCACTATAACCACCAGTCTCACTATAAATATTTTGCCGTCTGTTGGTTTAGTTCTTAATGCCGATACAGTCTGCATAAGTAATGGTGTGTTTGCGTTAACAGGCGGCTCGCCAAATGGAGGAACCTATTCAGGGGCAGGAGTGAGCGCAGGAAATTTTGATCCAGGTGCGGCCGGAGCTGGATTTCATAATATCATTTATACTTATACAGATGGCAATAATTGCAGCAACAGCGATACCGGGCAAATAGTTGTTGATTTATGTATTGGTATTCAAACCCATTCAGAGAATCAACCAATTTCAATTTTTCCCAATCCTTCAAAAGGAATCTTCACCCTTGTTGTCACGGGCGAAGCGAAACAATCTCAAATTGAAATTTATAATGTTCTTGGAGAAAAAGTGGAACAAATTGTCATTCCCGGCGGCGGAGGGAATCAAGAAATAGATTTATCAGATCATCCTGACGGAATTTATTTCCTTCAAATAAAAACGGAGCAGGGAGAAGAGGTTGGAAATAAAAAATTAATTATCAGTAAATAATAAATTCCAAAAGCAAAGTACTTCTTTTTGTTATTTGGAATTTGTTTTTTTTGGATTTTTTTTGGAATTTGGAATTTTGTTTTTTTTGGAATTTCTAATAGACATTCACTTCCCGCACCAGCTCCACACCAAATTTGTCTTTTACTGCCTCCGTCACTTTCTCAGAGAGTTCAAAAATTTCACTCCCTTTTGCGTTTCCGTAATTCACAAGAACGAGCGCCTGTTCTTTGTGGACGCCTGCGTCGCCGAGGCGTTTGCCTTTCCAGCCGGTTTGTTCCACGAGCCAGCCGGCGGCAAGCTTAAAGTCGTTGCCCGAAGGATACGCAACTAATTCAGGAAATTCTTTTTTTAAACGTTTGTGTTCTTCAGCGGTAACAACCGGGTTTTTGAAAAAGCTGCCGGCGTTGCCGATGCGCGCGGGATCGGGAAGCTTGCTTGTCCGGATATTGATCACCGCCTGGCTGATGGCTGCAATGGATAAATCCTGCACACCCATTCTTTCCAGCTCTTTTTCAATAGCGCCATAGCTGGTATTGAATTTCGATTTTTTGTTGAGCCGGAAAGTGACGCTGGTTATAAAAAACTGGTCTTTCAGCTCATTTTTAAAAACGCTCTCGCGGTAGCCGAATTTGCATGCCGCGCTGTCGAATGTTCTTGTATAATCTTCCCGGATATGATATGCTTCCACCTCATGGAAAAAATCTTTTAATTCTACCCCATACGCCCCGATGTTTTGCATAGGCCCTGCGCCGACGCTCCCGGGGATCAAAGAAAGATTTTCAGTTCCCGCGCGTTCATGCCGGATGCAATCGAGCACAAACTTGTGCCAGACCTCACCAGCGCCGGTCCTGACGAAAATGGCATCGTCGGTTTCATTCGTAACGGAAATGCCGCGGATCTCGTTATGCAGCACCAGCGCGTCCACATCACGCGTGAATAGAATATTGCTGCCGCCGCCTAAAATAAAATGACGGTCTTTCCATTGGGGGTTCGCAAATATTTCTTTAAGATCTTCCACCGAATGCACCGCCGTAAACCACCGCGCGTGAACATTCATTCCGAATGTATTGTACGGTTTAATCGGAATGTTTTCGCGGATATGCATGAATGGATCTCGAGGCAGCACGAAGATACGAATTCAGGATGGCCACAATTTTCTGGAAATTTATTGCACCCGAAGGAAATTTATAGCCCCGTCCCGAGTCTTCGGGAGGCACCCCGGCACGACCCTTCGCCACCCTTCAACTAGTTCAGGGTCTAAGGGTAGATAAGAGCCGGAGTACAGCGAAAGACGGGACAGGGGTGAATCCGATAGCTATCGGATTGATGCGCTGTAGCTACCGCTCCTATGGAACATTAAAGAAAGAGCGTCCAAAGGGAAATAAGTTCAATTGAATATTTCAGTGGCAAGCCCTGGATACCTTACCAATTCGTATTTTGCAATAATATTTTACTCAATTCATATTTCGTACTATTTCGTATTTCGTACTATTTCGTACCAATTCGTATTTCGTACTTTTTCGTATTTCGTACTAATGAAAGCTGTTGTCTCCGTCATCAATGACCTGGTCACCGATCAGCGGGTTCACCGCACTTGCACAACGCTGCATGAAATGGGTTATGAGGTTTTGCTGGTTGGGCGCCGAAAAAGAGACAGTCTGCCCATGCCTGCGCGACCATACGCCACACACCGGATGAAGCTGCCGCTGGAAAAAGGGCCGGGATTTTATTTTGTGTTCCAGCTCCGGCTTTTGTTTTTTCTATTAAGAAACAAAGCGGATGTGTATGTTGCAAATGATCTCGATACGCTCTGGCCAAATTCTTTAGCAGCACGTTTTTATAAAAGACCGCTGGTGTATGACACACACGAAATTTTTACGGAAGTTCCCGAGCTTGCCCAGGGCGGATTTAAAAAATCGGTTTGGAAATGGTTAGAGCGGCGACTATTCCGAAAATTAAAATATGTTTTTACGGTGAATGATTCCATTGCGGACTGGTATGATAAAAAATATGGGATCCGTCCGCGTGTGGTGCGCAATATTCCGCGTATTCCTGCGGGCATGCGGGCGTTTTCACGGGCGGATGTACACCTGCCGGAGAATAAAAAAATTGTGCTATTGCAGGGCGCGGGCATCAATGTGCATCGTGGCGCGGAAGAAGCGGTGGAGGCGATGAAATTTCTGGACGGCGTTGTGCTGCTGATCATCGGCGGAGGTGATGTGCTGCCGAAGCTGAAAGAAATGGCGCAGACGAAACACCTCGAAGGGAAGGTCATTTTTGTCGATAAGCTTCCGCCGGACGAGCTGCGCGCTTGGACCCGCCTTGCTGATCTCGGTCTGACCCTGGACAAGGACTCGAATATTAACTATAGGTATAGCTTGCCGAATAAAATTTTCGATTATATACATGCAGGTATTCCTGTGCTGGCGTCTGACCTTGTGGAAGTAAAAAAAATTATTGAAGC
>DATDOQ010000371.1:0-4449 GCA_035293205.1 Bacteroidia bacterium | reverse complement strand
AAGCACAGGGAACTTTTGAAATTTCATGGCTCTTCTGATGATCCTGCTTCACTGGAAGCGGCATGGTTTGAAGGAATTGAAGTGTTGAAAACTTTGACAAGGATTGACAGCGAGCATTATTTAAACGAAGCGCTGTCAAAGGGAAAACGTGTACTGGCGGAAGGCGCGCAGGGTTCGCTGCTGGATATTGATTTCGGCACTTATCCGTTTGTAACGTCATCCAACACCATGTGCGCGGGCGCATGCACCGGCCTGGGCATTCCCCCCGGACGTATTGGCGGTGTGATCGGAATTTTTAAAGCTTATTGCACGCGCGTAGGCAGCGGACCATTCCCAACAGAGCTGCTTGACGAAACGGGCGAACAAATGCGTGATGTGGGCCGCGAATTCGGATCCACAACAGGCCGTCCAAGACGCTGCGGCTGGCTCGACCTGCCCGCTCTGCGTTATGCGATCATGATCAATGGCGTTACAGAGCTGATGATGATGAAAGCGGATGTGCTGAGCGTTTTCAAAACCATCCGGGTGTGCACCGCTTATAAATTTGATGGCGTGGTCACTGACAAGCTGCCTTACGACATCATTCATAAAAAGATTGAACCGGTTTATGTTGACCTGAAAGGGTGGAATTCGGATCTCACAACCATTACCTCGGCCGATGAAATGCCGGTTGCGTTACAAGACTACATTGCTTTTATCGAACGCGAAACTGGCGTTCCGGTAAGTATTGTTTCAGTTGGTCCGGACCGGAAACAAACTTTGTTAAGGAACGAGGTCTGGGCATAATCCTTGAGGAATGTCCTACCCCATGCGAAGGCTCCGAACATTCCTGCTGGTAAATTTCCTGTTGCTTTCGGTAATCCTTCTTCCGGCGCAATCTTCTTTTCAATCCGGTGGCAAGCAAATCCAGCTCAAACACGCGAATTCATTAATAGGAAGCCAGACCAAAGGTTTCCAGCGATTGATCGGCGCAGTTGAATTCGAACACCAGGGTATGCTCATGACCTGCGACAGCGCGCATTTTTTCCAGGATAAAAATTCGCTCGACGCTTATGGCCACGTACACATCTGGCAAGGTGATTCCATGCATGTATGGGGCGATAAGCTGAAATATGACGGGAACACACGCAAAGCGGATCTCACGCAAAATGTGCGGCTGACCGACGCGGAGATGACGCTGACAACAGACGCGATCACGTACGACCGCGAAGCAAAGCTGGCCAGTTATGTGAGCGGTGGAAAAATCATCAGCAAATCGAATACGCTTACCAGCAGGATCGGCACCTACTCCACCGAGGGAAAAACATTATCCTTTAAAAAAGATGTAGTTCTCACGAATCCTCAATACGTGATGCACTGCGACACGCTTGTTTACCTGCCAATCTCACGTGTTGCTTATTTTCATGGACCAACGACAATTAAAGCGACTAACAATTCAAATATCATTTATTGCGAAAACGGATTTTACGACACCAACCGTGATGTATGCCAGTTTCAGCGGAATGCAAAAATCGTAACGGGAACACAAACGCTGCGTGGCGACAGCATCTGGTATAATCGCCGTACGGGAATCGGCCGCGTCATCGGTCACGTGGATATTGTGGATACCACACAGGATGTAATCATTCGCGGAGATCTCGGCGTGCATAATGAAATCACCGAAGTTTCGCTGGTCACCGGTCACGCGCTGTACATCCAGGCATTTGAGAAAGATTCTTTATTCCTCCATGCCGATACGCTTAAATCGATAACGGTACGTGATACAGTGGGAAAAACCGGGGACAGTCAGGATACACTTGAACCCGGGAAATTGGTTTTAGGTTACCGGCATGTGCGCATTTTCAAGCAGGATCTGCAGGGAAGATGTGATTCACTTTCGTGGGCTTCCACTGATTCAATTATGCACCTTTACGGCGATCCCGTTTTATGGTCGGGCGGAAACCAGCTGACGGCGGAAAAAGTGGCGATCCACACCGCGCATGGCGAGATCATGCAGCTCGATATGGAGAACAACGCGTTCATTATTTCGCAGGAGGATTCAATCCGGTACAACCAGATCAAAGGAAAACGGATGACCGGTTATTTCCGCGATAATGATTTGTATAAAATTTATGTTGAAGGCAACGGGCAGACGCTTTATTACGCGAAGGATAATGAACTATTAATTGGAATAAACCGGGCCGATTGCAGCCGCATTACAATCCTGGTGGAAAATGAAGAAGTGAAGGCAATCACATTTTACGATGAGCCGGATGCCACACTCTATCCACCGCATGATCTTTCGCCGAAGCAGGCATTGCTGAAAGACTTTAACTGGCGGGGAAAAGAGCAGCCGCTATCCGTGAGCGATTTGTTTGTGAAATAAGGGTTCTTCGATTGTAACTGATAATATTGGGTCAATCACTTCACCTTAACCGTCTTCACCACCCGGGGATTTCGCTTGATTTTGTATATGCGCCAAAAGAATACTAATGCGTTTTGGGTTAAGGTGACGAAGCCGGGGTGGTGAAGGGGTTGAGGTTACGTAAGCAATCTCATTTTTTCCAATGTTGTTATATAATTCAACGCATATGCCATTAAGGGAGTAAATCTTGTCCATGCCATTCGCGCGTCGGCTCTCAATTAAAGCTGTGGTACCTCACCCTAAACTATGTACCACCCCGGCTTCGTCACCTTAACCGGAAACGGAAATGCTCAATCAAAAAGAATATACAAAAGCGAGCACTCCCGTCTTTCTTTTGCGCTGATTTGCTTAGGATAAATTAACTATTTCCCAAACGCGTTTGCATATTATATTTGCACCATTATGCCGGGAACACACACACATGAAGTGCATATTCTGCTCGGTTGCGCGGATGCACGGGATCTTTCGCAAATACACGTGGACGCGGTGCGCCATGTTTCTGCCGAATGGCGACGGAAAGGAATTGACATTGATTACCACACCATACGTGCGGCAGGTTCGTTTGTAACATCAGATGTGGTGATGGACATCAAACGCACCATCGAGTCGGAACTGCGGTCCAGCCATGATATTTCGCGCGCGGCCAGCTTTTATGTGCACATACAAAGTCACGGGCACCTGACGGAAGATTCGAGCAAAGATTATATTTCACATGTGCATGATTTGCATATTGTAGAAGGTTCACCCTTGAATTGCGGGATGCTTAAAGCTTCGTCGCTTGGGATTGAGCTCGAACAAATTCTCCTCGAAGAAAAACCGGAAATTCAGATACGGGAACAAAAATTTGTAGTCGATGATGATAATGCCATCCGGCGATTGTTACGCAATGTGTATAACCACGACGGTTATCTTGCCGGCGACTGGATCAAGAGCATAGACCTGCTGCGCACGCATCCGCGTAATCAGCGCACGGAGCTCGAACGCGCGATCAAAAATGATCCTGAATTAAAAACACTCGATATCAAAGTCACCGCGGGCATCCAGGATTATTCGATCCACTCGCTGATCCGCGTTGACGGGGGCGATCCGCCAGTGCCGTGGTGGGATGAGGTGCAGGATTACATCCGCAAAAAAAGCAAGAATGAGCGCGCCAAAAATGAAGTGCTTATGCGGCAGGCTGAAATACAAAAGCCTATTGCCGGGCTGCTTTGCATGTCGGACCCGCGCATGTCTTCGCGCATCACAGCATCACAATATTACATCGAAATGAAGCACATTGACCAGGGTGGCGCTTATCTGCCGAATACCGTATTCAATATTTCAGGCAGCAACTTCGATATTCCGTTCACGCCATTCGGTCCTTATGTTATCGCCGGATTTTATTTCAGCGTCCATTATCTCGGATTGATGGACCAGATGGTGATGGGTTATGATGCACAGCAGACTCAACGAATCATGTCGAAAATAGAATTCGATCCGATCATGAATCTGATTGTAAAACGATATAAAGTGAACCTTATTCCGATCAACCAGGTTGATGTCAGTAGTCAGTAGTCAGTAGTCAGTAGTCAGTAGTCAGTAGGGGTTAAACTAAATTATTTCTCTTGCCCCAATGACTAATGACTATTGACTACTGACTAATTTTGTTTTTGTTCGAAAAGTGCAGCAAGCTTTCCGTTGGGTGCGGCAATAATGGTGAAGATAAGGGCACCAAAAAAAATATTCTGCACAAATAAGATCCAGCCTCCCCAGGCAAGCTCGGTCGTATGCTCCCGGTCGTAAAAAATTCCATGCTGGTAAGTTGCAATATAATAACAGTACGGAGCGCCAAGAAATAAAAAAAGCGCCTGTAATTTCAAAAACGCGTTTGCCGGATAGCTGAACGGTCTCCGGATGCCGAATGATTCCCATACCAGGAAAAATGGCATCAGCGCGAAGAACATCAATCCCGCGATACCGGCCGGATGACCGTTGAAACCTGAAAACAATGCGCTGCTAACCGTTTCGTTGGCAGGAATTAACTGGTGGGTAGCCGGTGAATTTCC
>DATDOQ010000370.1:0-5841 GCA_035293205.1 Bacteroidia bacterium | reverse complement strand
AAGGAACCTGCGGATATGAAAGAAGTGGCGCAATTTCTTGCCGCGCATCCGAATATTGCTTCCAAACGATGGGTTTATGTGCAATATGATTCAATGGTCGGTACAGTGAACATGAGCACCAACGCTCCTTCTGATGCGGCTATTGTGAATATTAAAGGAACCAATAAAGCGCTGGCGTTTAAAGTTGATTGCAATTCCCGTTATGTGAATGCGGATCCCGAGGCCGGTTGCGCAATTGCAGTTGCGGAAGCGGCACGTAATATTGTTTGCTCAGGCGGCGTTCCATCTGCCATTACAAACTGTCTCAATTTTGGTAATCCCTATAATCCGGAAGTATATTGGCAGTTCGTTGGCGCTATCAAAGGCATGACCAAAGCGTGCACGAAATTCAGCACGCCTGTCACAGGTGGAAATGTCAGCTTTTATAACCAGTCTTCTTTCGAAGGACCGGTTTTTCCAACACCCACCATCGGTATGCTTGGAATTGTGGAAGACAAGCGCAATATCATGACGCTTGATTTTAAAAAGGAAGGTGATTTGATTTACCTCGTTGGCCGTTCGCGGAATGATATTAATTCATCCGAATATCTCGCATCTTATCATGGAATTAAAAATTCCCCTGCGCCGGATTTTGACCTGGACGAAGAATACGAAGTGCAACAGGCAGTTGATTCAGCCATTCGTGCCCGTATCATTAACAGCGCTCATGATTGCGCGGATGGCGGATTGTTTGTTGCGCTGCTCGAAAGTTCCATGCCGCGTGGCTTAGGGGTGAAAATTGTCTCGGATAAAGCAGTTCGCAAAGACGCATTCCTGTTTGGCGAGGCGCAAAGCCGGGTGGTGCTGAGCGTTTCGCCTGAAAATGAAACCAGGCTCACTGACGCTTTGAAAAAATCGGGGGTTGCATATTCGAAGCTTGGCGTGGTGACCGGAAAAAACATGCTGGTGGACGGGGAAGATTTTGGAACTGTTGCTTCTTTGAAGCGAACCTTTGATACTACGCTGGATCAGTTGATGGCCTGAGTACGGAATTCAAGCCAAACGCCCTAATGTTGCAGGCTTCGGAAAAACATAAATTTCTTTCTGAGTTATTCCTGCCAAATGAGATTCAAAATCTTATTTTACATTTAACCATAAAACAATTTTGCTACTTATCCAGAAAATTTTTCAGTGATGTGCCGATAAGTTGCGTCCATCCCTCTTCAAAGCTCGAACGCGCAAAATCAGGATTTTCCTTAGGAAATGTTTCGAGTCCGGCATGCGTGAGCCGCACACGCGTCTGATTTTCTTCCGGAAGCAATTCAAATGTTACAACCGAATTTCCGCTGTGGTCCTTGTAACGCCAGGTATACGAAAGTTTTTTCAACGGATTTATCTCTGTGATCTTGCAAAGATGCAAGTACTGTTCGCCCTTATGGCCCTGGCCGGGAAAGCTGAATTCAGCCCCGGATTCCAGCTTAAACGAGGGAATATCGAAATACCATTGTTTCATTTTTTCTTTATCCGTTATGGCGTTCCAGATTTTATCCGGTCTTACGGCAAAGGTTCGTTCAATAACAAGTGGCGCGTACATATCGTTTGGATTTTTGTGTATCACATTTGCGCAATCTTTTGTACGGTGTTCCAGTTTCTAGTGGTAATGTTTTTCCCGAATTCTTTTTCAAGAATTTTCATCGCCTCTACGGTCCCGGTTTTGGCAAGATCAAGGTAACTGAATAACGCATTGTCTTCCAGAAATAAAATATTAATTGATCCATCGGCGGAAGCATAGGGCAAAGGCAGCGTGCTGGCTGGTTTCCCCGGAATAAAAGTCACATAGAGCCGCGTATCTTTTGTAACGCGGATATTTTTGAAAGGATCTTTTTTTGTCATTTTCACAATAGCTCCGAAAGGCCAAATCTGCAGGGGAACGGTAAATTTAAATTTCTTTTCGAGCAAGACTTCAAGTTCTGCTGCGATTTTCTCCTTTTTCCCTTTGTCGCTTTCGAATACGACATTTCCGGAAGCAAGCAGGGTTTTTACATTTTTATATCCTGATTTTTCCAGCAGCTTTTTCAGCTCCGCCATCGGAACCATTTTATTCCCTCCAACGTTGATGCCGCGCAGTAACGCGACAAATTTTGCAGTGTCCTGCTCAGACATATTCCAGGATTTTAAACATCGTACAATAATTTATTTAAACAGGACTTTTTAAGCCTGTTCCCGCACACGCTCAGGATGAACGGGAAATTGCATATAAAACCGGGTTCCCGATTCGCGTCCGGATACTAGTTCCCATTTCGCATCCAGTTGTTCCGAAAGTGACTGAATGATTGTAAGTCCGAGTGAATTCAGCTGTTTTATGTCAAAATCCGGCGGAAGACCGATGCCATCATCTTCGAGCTGTATCCAAAGCGTTTCTGGTTTTTCTTTTGATTTTCCGAAACGAATGGAAATTTTTCCGCTTCTGTTTCCGGGAAATGCATGTTTATAACAATTGCTGAGCAGCTCGTTCAGGATCAGTCCGCAGGGTACGGCCGCGGTCAGTGACAGCTTGACGGGTTCGCCCTCGACATCGACTTCAATATTTTCTGAAGCGGATTCATAATACGAATGACGTATTTCCTCGAACAAGTCGGTGGCATAGCTCCGGAAATCAATTTCATCCACGTTCAGGTTGCGGTAAAGCTTCTGGTGGATCAGCGCCATGGATGCAACGCGGTTACGGCTTTCGCGCAGCACATTGCGTGTATATTCATTGGTAACGGTGTTCATCTGGAGATTCAGCAGGCTGGATATCACCGCAAGATTATTTTTCACGCGGTGATGAATTTCCGCGAGAAGAATTTCTTTTTCGCGGATGATTGCTTTCATCTTTTCTTCGTTTTTACGCCGTTCCTCGATGCGCGAAACAAATTCACTGTATTGCCTGTAGCTAAGCCGGATGATTACAAATGAAACGACCGCTGTCATAAGTCCGCTGAGAATTAAGTTGAAACGGAAAGAGGTTTCTTCTGTTTCAGCGGGAAAGGGCCTGTACAGAAATTTATAGGAAAGCATCACTGTGGCGATCAAAAAACAAACCGTGAGAATCAGGTTGAACAGCGCGAAAGTAAGCCGGCGAAAATCAACCAGGAACGCAATAATGGTCATGAAAGGAAAATAAAAAAGATAAACCCCCGCATCCGGCCCGTGCCGGTTTTCAAATATGAAAAGCGTGATGTTCGTGATCAGGAAAAGGTAAAATTCAGCAGGCAAAATGCGACCCGAAAGGAGAATTACTAGGCCAACCTGGAAAAGTATGGCAAGCACAAGAATGATATGTCCTTCACGGGGTCCGTCAACGATGTAAGTTTCGATGACCGCAGCGATGTAGGTTACCGTTGCAATGAGATAAAAGACATGCAGCAGCCACACGCGTTTTCGCTCCATTTCAGTCATTTCAGGAGTCGTGCCGCGTTCGGCGAAAGTCCGGAACCAGTTTACAAGTCGGTTCAACATACGAAAGTGTACAAGTTACAAAATGTGAAATGCCGGATGACAACTTTCGAATTAATTTTGAAGCATGAAACTCCGGGGTTTCCTGAAAGGTTGTCTGCACGCAGCCACATTTTTCATTTGTTTCAGCCTTCTTATCGTGCTGGCTTATAAATGGATGCCGGTTCCCTGGACGCCCCTGATGTTTATCCGCGCCGTTCAGGATTCCGGGGAGGATCAAACGGGTCCCAGGCATGATTGGGTGAAAGGCGCGCGGATTCCGAACAACCTGCAGCTGGCGGTCGTATGCGCAGAGGATCAGAATTTTTTAAAGCATCACGGTTTCGACTTTGAACAGATCCAGCACGCGATGGAAGATGCGGAAGCCGGAAAGCGTGTCCGCGGCGCAAGCACGATTAGTCAGCAGACCGCTAAAAATATTTTTCTCTGGCCGACGAGCAGCTGGGCAAGAAAAGGATTTGAGGTGTGGTTCACCTTTCTTATTGAACTGTTCTGGAGCAAAGAAAGGATCATGACCGTTTACCTTAACAGCATTGAGTTCGGAAAAGGCGTGTATGGTTGTGAAGCCGCTTCAAAAAATTTTTTTAAAAAATCCGTTGGCTATCTTAACGATTCCGAGGCTGCGCGCCTTGCGGCTGTGCTTCCAAATCCTCACCGGCTCAGGGCTGATAAAGCATCCGCTTACCTGGTGAAAAGGCAGCGCTGGGTATTGCGGCAAATGCAGCTTTGGGGCGGAAAACTGGAATATGAAAAAGGGAAAAAGCCGGGCAGTAACGAAAAGTAAATAAATAAAATTTTCTGTTCATGAATTAGCCAATGTTTAGAAAGCTTGCCATCGCTGTAACCTGTCTTTTATTTGCGGGATGCGTGGGTAAAAGTTATCCCGGGAAATTTCACCAGCCTTCGCAACAACCGGTTGAAACGCGGAACGAATCATTGGGGGATCCGCTGAAGCTCAAACCACCTTATCCCAAAAAGGCGTTATCAGCTGTCGAAAATAAAATACGGGAAGCTGCAGCTGTTCCAATGGAAACTAAAGCGACGGAGGAAAAAGAAAATAGCATTCGTGCCGCGAAGTGTGATCCGGAAGGCAAAGAGCAGTTTTTTTATTCATCCGCTTTTTCACTTTCAAAAAAAATAAATGAAAAACCTATCTGGCCGGTGATACTCAGCATAGGCCTCATCATTCTTGGATTGCTGACGGTGTTTTATGGACTCGGGTTTCTTTTGCTGGCCTGGTATTCAGCAAGGATTATTTTTATAATTCCGGGCTTATACTTCCTCTACATTGGCCTCTATCCCCTTTTTGTCCGGATCGTCCGGTACATCAAGAGACAGCCGGCATACCGTGAAGGACCAAAACCGCCACAAAAAGTCTGGCGTCCCTGACGCACTGCCCAAAAAAATTATTTTTTGCGGATAACAAGCAATCCATCGCGCACCGGAAGCAAAACCTGCTCCGCTGCCGGTTCAGCATAGGTAAGTGAAGTAAACTCAATCAGGCCTTTGGTTTCTTCGTCAGTATTTGCTTTCGGATCAAAAACTTTGCCGCTCCAGAATACATTATCCGCGATGATCAACCCGCCACTGCGAAGCTTTGGAAAAAGCAGCTTCCAGTAAACAGGATAATTCTCTTTATCCGCGTCAATAAAAGCCAGATCGACAGGCCCGTCTATTTTTTGAATCAGTTCGCGGGCATCACCGATCTGCATTTCAATTTTATCGGCATGTCCTGCTTCCGCGAAATATTTTTCAGCCATTTCCCGCAGTTCATCATTGATCTCCATGGTTATCAATTTTCCACTGGCGCTTAATCCTTCTGCCAGGCAGATCGCTGAATAACCCGTGAATGTGCCGACTTCTACGACCAGCTTCGGCATAACCAGCTTACTCAACATGGAAAGCACGCGGCCCTGCAGATGCCCGGATAACATGCGCGGCATGGTTGACTTTAAATTTGTTTCGCGGCTTAATTCACGAAGCGCTGGCGGTTCCGCTGTGGTCCATTTCACAGCATATGATTCGGCGCGTTGATCAAGAAAATCCATTTTGTTTTTTTTTCAAAGGTAACAGAAGGCGGGTGATTGCCAGTAACCAGAATTGTTTGCATGAGGGTATTGCGATAAAAAACAGGAACCAGGAACCAAGAACCAGGAGTCAGGATATCGAAAATGTAAACTGATCATGTTACCTGGTTCCTGCTTCTTTTGCGGATTTGTAACTGAAAAAGCGCTCTTTGTTAACGTACCAGTGTTTAAAAGTATGATTGTCTTGTATTATGGCATGCCTCGTAATTGGGCACTTTAGCTGTATGTTGCGAAGGGGTATATTTCTTGCGCTGGCCCTATTGACTTTATCCGTTTC
>DATDOQ010000369.1:0-7553 GCA_035293205.1 Bacteroidia bacterium | reverse complement strand
GACGGACTGATAAGCCAGAGATCAAGATCTCCAACATAAGTATGCACAAGGCTGAAGGTAACCGAACAAAGCCCGAATGAACTATCGGCCACTGCAGGAAGCCCGGTTACAACCACAGGTACCGCGGTGTACTGGTTGTCGCGAATGGGAGCATTTGTGTTTGTGGTAAATGATTGGGCAAAAGCTGCAGTCGCAAAAATAATTGCGGAAGCCAGCATGTAAAGTTTTTTCATGGGTGGTAGTTTGGCAATGAGAGGCGTTGTAAATATAGGAAATTCAGTGCGTTTAGGCTGTATCTTTTTTGAACTTCCGGTATTAAGAGAAAAATGAAACGTTTCTTCTTTGCTGTTTTTCTGTTTTCGGCATTTCATGCGGACGCAAAATCCTTTTTTCGTGAAGCTCTTACTGACACCTTTCCCGCTGCGATTATTTCAACAATCTCTTTGGACCGCAATACGGTTTCTTATTCCATTTGCGTCGTCTACGCGCATACAACTATTCTTGAATGCGAAATTTCAGGCTCTTCATTTCCTCCGGATATAAGATTCATGATCGCGCGGTTGAAACCGGGGAGCCGGGTCATCATTTCAAAAATATTGGTCAGGAATGAAAAAGGTTCATTGCTCAAAATGCCGGCCAGGTCCTACATTGTTGGTGATAGTTGAGTTTCCCTCCGCACTCCCCTTCTCTCTCCTCCCTCCCTTGTCCGCCGAAGTCCCGAAAGCACTTGTTCCAAATCTACGTGCCAGCTGTCATCGGGACGCAGGTGGATCACTCCCTTCTCCCTTCTAATAAGCTCGGACGTTTTTCCCTTCCATATAATAGACAAAGGCGCGGTTCACCACTTTATTTCCACCCGGCGTTGGGTAATCACCCGTGAAATACCAATCGCCTTTATGGTTCGGACAGGCTGTGTGCAAACCTTCAATCGCCTGGTAAATAATTTCCACTTCCGCTTTGATATTCGGCGGTGTCAGCAGCTCCGATATTTTTCGTGAAATCTGCTCAGCGGAAAATGGCCTGTAAATTTCTTTCACCACATTCGTCACCTTTTCAGCCGGAAGCTCATCCTGGGCTTTTGCTTTTTCGTAAATTTCTTCCAGCAGGTTTTCTTTATAATTATCCTTCAGCAATTCGATGGCTGCCTGGAACGCAATAAAATCGCCAAGCCTTGCCATATCGATGCCATAACAATCGGGGTAACGAATCTGCGGCGCGGATGAAACGATAATGATCTTTTTTGGTCCGAGGCGGTCAAGAATTTTAATAATGCTTTGCCGCAGCGTGGTTCCGCGCACAATGGAATCGTCCATCACAACCAGATTATCGCTGTTTTTTATTACGCCGTACGTGACATCGTAAACATGCGAAACCATCTCGTCGCGCTGACTGTCATTCGTGATGAACGTGCGGAGCTTTGCATCCTTCAGCGCGATCTTTTCAATGCGCGGTTGCATATTCAGAATTGCCGTTAAGCCCGCGTCGGTCTGTTTACCCGCTGCCAGGATCTTGTCGCGCTTGATGGTGTTGAGGTATTGATGCAATCCGTCCACCAATCCGTAAAATGCGACTTCGGCAGTATTTGGAATAAAAGAAAAGACGGTATTCTTCAGATCGTAATTGACAGCTTTCAGCACGCTCGGGGTCAGCTGGTGGCCCAGACTTTTTCTCTCTTCATAAATATCTTTATCATTTCCCCGTGAAAAATAGATGCGTTCGAAGGAACAGGATTTTTTTTCTTTTGGCGTGCGTACCTGCTTCTCGCCATACTGACCGTCTTTTTTAATGATCAGCGCGCAGCCGGGTGTAAGCTCTTTAATGGATTCGGGCGGAACATTAAACGCGGTTTGAATGGTTGGTCTTTCTGAAGTAACGACCACAATTTCTTCATCGGCATACCAGAAAGCGGGGCGGATTCCATTCGGATCGCGCAGCACGAATGCATCGCCGTGTCCGAGAAGTCCGGCCATCGTGTAGCCGCCATCCCATTTTTTGCCGGCATCTTTCAATACCTGCTGCAGGTTAAGATCGCGCGCGATCAGCGCTGTAATTTCTTCGTTGGAAATGCCTTTTTCCTTATGCACGGCAAATAGTCGTTCCACTTCGCGGTCAAGAAAATGCCCGATCTTTTCCATCACGGTCACCGTGTCCGCTTTTTCTTTCGGGTGCTGGCCCAGCTCCACGAGATGCCCGAAAAGTTCGTCCACATTCGTGAGGTTAAAATTGCCGGCAACCACCAGGTTCCGAGTGATCCAGTTATTCTGTCGAAGGAAGGGATGGCAGTTTTCGATGCTGTGCCCGCCGTATGTGCCATAACGCAGATGCCCTAACAGCAATTCGCCGGTAAAGGCAACATGGCGTTTCAGCCATTTGGCGTCTTTTAGCTTCTCCGGATTTTTCCTGTGTGGTTCAAACTTGTCGTTGATCTTCGCAAAAATATCCTTGATAGCGGTCGGCGTATTGGACCTGTAACGACTGATATATTTGGTTCCCGGCGGAACATCGAATTTGATGGTGGCAACACCTGCGCCGTCCTGCCCGCGGTTGTGCTGCTTTTCCATGAGCAGATACAGCTTGTTGAGCCCGTACATGGGCGTGCCGTATTTGTCGATGTAATATTGATAGGGTTTGAGTAGACGTATAAGCGCGATACCGCACTCATGCTTGATTGCTTCGCTCATTTTTATGTCCGCCGGCCCTTTTCTTCCAACCTCAGTTTCATCAGTTGAAACCGGGTTCTATTTTATCCGTCAGCGGAATACAAAGGTACGGAATAATGGGAAAATGGGGGTAATGGGGAAATGAAAAGTTGTTAAGGAATATGAATTTTTGATGGATAGTTTTTTTAGTGCTCAGCAAAAATACTGTCCTTGCAGCGTTTTGCTTTTTTGAGAATCATATTCAAATCTGCTGGGGAACCAATAAGAAATTTATATTTTGACTTTCCATCTTTTTCATTGAGGTTTCTTTTACGGGCAGAAACTTTTGAAGTCAATTCATTCATTTCATTGTCAGAAGAGTACACATGCATATATCCTAGAAGGAAAGTAAAAGTGAACCAAACACGGGAGCCGGTTACCAGAAAGAGGTACGCCCGGTCGCCACCTTTTCCACGTTCCAACATCAAAACACCTTCTATATGCTTATTTACTGGTTGACCATTAATTGCCAACAAGGGAAGCGGACCTTCCGAAAGAAAACATTTGTTTATTACATACCACTTCAAAGTCATTTTACCGAAGCTGAATGTTGAATTATCCACGCTAATAATACTGTCCGGTTCGATGGGTTCGGAAATCGTGTCGGCCTGAAACTTCCGCACCATTTCTTTCATGAAATGCCGTGAGCAATAAATATTCATATTAATCCTCATTTGCTGCGCGCCAGTGTCCAGATCATTATAAACCAGACTGAAACCGCGTGAAGATATATTGGTAAAATTATCTAGTTGTTTCTTATAACTAAATGCCTCCCTGTAAATAGTATCTGGTGTTTGCGCATTACCACATCCCAAAAAACAGAACAGGACAATTATAACAATAAAATACCGGCGATCTCTTAAAATATTCATGCTTAAATTCAAATATCAGCATAAGTTATAACAATTCCCTGGTCTCCAAACCGGCTGATGACCTATTATTTCATTTTCTTTATTTGTTTGCTGTTCACCAATGATTTCATTTGTGCTATAGCGATTTTGTTCATTTGAATAAGTCTTTCGGTTTGTTGATGCAAATTCAAAAGCAATGTCTTTATGGGCAAAAGTTCCTCCACTATTTCCTTGTTTAGAAATCAGTCCAATAGCATTTGTCGCCTCAATCCATTTTGATGGAGATAAGGTAAAAGCATTACTTCCCGCTGCGTAAAGAAAGGAGTCGAATTCGACCCCTTTGAAAGATGGGTTATTCAATTGCTCCCAAAGGCCAATAAACTCAATTGTGGTTTTAGAGCGTAGCCAGTTTTTAACAACGTCTTTCGGCTCATCCGGGTTTTTGTTTCGGGCTATATCAGTTAGAGAGATAAAATCTTCTCCGTTTATTTTTAGGGTAGTTATCCCAATTCCTTTTACCGTTATAGTTTTAAATTTATGCATTTAGCTTTTTATTCATAAATTTTTTAATTTTTCTATTCTAAACCCGTCGAATTCGACGGGTTTAAAATCCGGGTTGTAAATCGTTTCCCAAAAGCCAAGCAATTTAATGGTGTTTCGATTCCTCAACCAATTCTTAATAATGCCATCAGTATTCTTTGCATCCTTATAACGGGCAATATCGGTAAGAGATAAATAATCGGATACTTGATTCTGAAAAATGCCGATTTCAGTTCCTTTTACAAGTCTCGTTTTAGTTTTTGGCATCCTTAAAGTTCTGAAATTTTAATGCTAATAGCTCCACCGCCGCGTAAACGAATTGTAGAAGCTGACACCGAATTTATAAGTAATGTCCGCTTTCGAAAACGTATTATCAGCAGTGACGGCATAAACACCGAAACGGAAAAGTTGTTTTTTAATACGTACCACCCGCTCCAGACCCACAAAAAATTCCTGGTGGTAAAAATTCAGCGAGGGGATCATCAGCAATCCGCCGCCAAAAGCACTAGTGATCTTTATTTTATTTGCCAAAGGAACTTTGCTGCCGAATACGCCCTCGAAATGGTGAATGTAATTCAAACGGAAATAAGCGTCCGCCGTGCTGAGCCGCGGACCGAGTAACTGGAAGGAACGCATTGGATCGGAAAATAAAAATGAGTCTGACCCGCGGAAATACTTATGCTCCAGCAGACGAAGGTTATGCTTGTTGATAAACCAACCCGCGAGTACATTCCACGAACTGGTTCCGAACCGGCCTATCTTCATCTCATCCATAGAACCAGCTTCCAGGTAATCGAAATTCACTTCGCTGCCAAATAATCCGTTGATGCCTTTCCGCCAAAGCAATCTGACTTCCGGGAATTTCGTGCCGATAATAATCTTCCGGTTTTTTTTGATGATATACTTCTGCTTAAAACGGTATTTCAACTCAAAACGAACTTCAGTTTTGACATACCTGTTAAATTCAGCCGGCGCATTCAGTGATCCAAATAGCTGGCTTGACCATACTTCGAGCTGCATGCCCGTGAGCGGAAACTGGTCGCTGAGTTCGAATGTTACTTCGCCAAAAAGCCCATTTATAATTTCCATCCGCTGGGCAATGCTGAATTCACGGCAACGGATCCAGTTGCTGCGCGCAAAAACAGATTCGAGCGAAGCATAGTTGTTCACCATATCATAATAATCACCGAAACGCACGAAGGTTCGCACAAAACGCAGCGGGTAATAGGTAAGCCCCACACCAACTTTTCCGCGCACGTCTTTGTTCAGGAATCCATAATCGATATGCCCGTCCGTTTCGAGCAGCATGCCATTATGCAAATCACGGTTGTAATAACCGCCGAGGCGATGCCGGTATCCGCCAACCCCGAAGGGAATGACCTGCGCGATCAGCGGCTCCACGTAAAATGTATTTCCTGTAACGCGGTTGCGGTGACCAACGCCGTTCAGCAAAATGCTCCAGATATTGATGTGATTAAATGCAGAATCTTCCTTGCGCAGGTATTCTTCGCTGGCATAATACGCCGCGATGCTGTCAACTTTGTGGATGTATTCAATTTCTTTTTCTTCCAGCTGAATCGTGCGGCGCTCAACCCAATAAACGCTGTCCTTGTCAAATGCATCCACCTCGTAATGTTTCACTTCATCGCCGAAAGTTTCCGGCGGAAGAATGGTGTTTACTTCATAAACCGAATGATCAACGCGTGTGTTACCGATGATATTATATTTTCCTTCGCGGATCGTATAGGAGAATTCACGCCGGACCGGCAAAAATATTCCTGGTGAAACTTCACTGTAATCCTGGATAACGCAGAATTCTTTGCAATACAAAAGCACACCCGGATTGATGCACAGGTTCACCGAAACAATTGCAAAACTTCCTTCCTGTACAAAGATCAGTCCGGAGAACAACGCATCTTCTTTGAAAAGCGGGAGCACATTCAGCTTGAAAATCCATTTATCATCGACCAGGAATGAATCAAGTAGCTCAAAGCGGTAATTCAGAAATGCCGTAGAAGCCGCGGGCGAAAGCACCGGGCGCGGACATAACGCTGGCAGGTCAAGCTGGTTACGGTAGAAATTAAAATCAATGCTTTGCGCATCGCTCACGAGCAGATAAGGATTCTCACTGTAATATTGTGTCGGTATGATTTCGTGTTCGCCGTATTCCACGTTGAAGGACACGCCGCCCGTTCCATAATAACGTTTCGCTTCCGCGAAGTCATGACAGGCAAGAATGTTTTCGTGAAATTTGCCCGGAGATTTGTAAAAAGTTTCAGAAATGGTTTCGATCAGGTTCAGCTTCTGGTTCGTGAGAACTTTCTGAAGGTCTTCCGCTTCTTTCCCCTGCTCCTCTTCTTTTTCCTTCTTTCTTTTCCTTTTCTTTTTGCCTGTGCTGGCTGTATCGGCGCCCGATTTTTCCTCTTTATCAAAAGCGCCGACCACAGGAACTTTTTCCAGCGAAGATTTCTGGTAGGTGCCGCATTTGTAATTTTGAACGCGGTCGTTGTAATCATCGCGGCGGGCCACCACTTGCTTCATGATTTCTTTTCCACGATCCCGGTTGCCTTTCGCTTTCACTTCCACCGTGTGCAGCATTGCCGGCAGCGTGCGCAGGGTAACGTCAAGTAGCACAGGTTTATCATCCGTCACTTGCACGGCATGCTCCTGCTTTTCGTAACCGAGCTGATTGAAAACAAGCGTATAGGCACCTGGTTTTAATTCGAGAAAATAAGCGCCGTTGAGATTGGTATTGACACCATAGGTCGAGCTTTTAACGCCGACTACAGCGTAGGGAACCGGCTGGCCGAGTGAATCCCTGACCACCCCTTTAACGACACCGGCATTCAGCACAAATGAAGTGAAAAGAAAAACTAAAAATACCAGCGGTTTGTACATGGGGATTGGGCCTCAAAGTTACGTTTTCCCTCTGAAAGCAGGGCCTTCAGATGCTTTTCATATGTTAAGAAACGTGTATATTCCGGAGACTAAGACGGCAAGCGCCGGTGGAAAGTTACACCTCGCGGAAAGGGAAAAAATCCTCAGCTGTACAATTTCTTCAGGTTAAAAAATCTTCCCTTGTCATCTGAAGCCATTCGAGCGCCGCGCCACTCAACAACATTTCTTTTTTCTCATCGGGCCATTTCATGTTTTTGATGAGCATGCCTGGACAGTTTTCTCCCAGTGGAAATGGATAATCGCTGCCAAGGGCTACACGTGCGGGGCCAAACATGTCAACGATATAATTAAGCATTTTCGGATCGTGCACGAGGGAATCCAGCCAAAACCGGCCAAGGTATTTTTCCGGGGAAATCTGGTTGTCGATCGCTACAAGATCCGGCCGGCAGTCAAAACCGTGGCGGATTCTTCCGAGCGTCGCGGGGAATGAACCGCCGCCATGCGCAAATGCGATACGAAGTGCTGGAAATTTTTCGAGTACGCCGCCGAAGATGGCCGAACAAAT
>DATDOQ010000368.1:0-2942 GCA_035293205.1 Bacteroidia bacterium | reverse complement strand
ATCTCTTCGCTGGCTGCCATGAAAAAAGTGGGCATCAATTACAAAACTGCGACGGCGGCTGTCCAGGGATTCGGCAATGTAGGGTCACATGGCGCGCGACTGCTGATTTCAAAAAGTATTAAAGTGGTCGCCATTTCCGATCATACGTCTGCTATTCACAATTCGAATGGAATTGACATTGATAAAGCGTCAAAATATTCAGCGGAAAACGGAAATACGCTGAAAGGTTACCGCGGCGGCGACGAAATCACCAATGCGGAATTGCTTACGCTCGATGTGGATGTGCTCGTACCTGCGGCGATCCAGGGTGTGATCACAGCCGCCAACGCGCCGAACATTCGCGCGAAGCTGATCGTGGAAGGCGCCAATGGCCCGACAGAAGCGGATGCCGACCAGATTTTGAATGATAAAGGAATTGTTGTCGTTCCCGACGTGCTTGCAAACGCAGGCGGCGTTACAGTTTCGTATTTCGAATGGGTGCAGAATAAGTATGGGCATTACTGGTCGGAAGAGGAAGTGAATACGAAGCATGATGCTTCCATGAACCAGGCTTTTGAAAATGTATGGTTCAACGCCCAGCAATACAAAACCAATATGCGCATCGGCGCTTATCTCACAGCACTGAAAAAGCTGGATAAAGCGATTCGCTACAAAGGCAATTATTGAGTTGAAAACTCAATTTGGGCCGGAAAATTTCCGGCCAAAACTATCCCGTCTTTAAAGACGTTTTCCTTCCGCGCAACATTCCGCTCGTTAAAGACGTTCTCCTTCCTCTCAACCTTTCCCTTTAGAAAAACCCCATTAAGGCCGGAAAATTTCCGGCCTTAACTATCCCGTCTTTAAAGAATTATCTGCTGAGGATCTTAAACTCCGTTCTCCGGTTAACAGCCCGTCCCTTCTCAGTATCATTTGAATCAATCGGCTTCGATTCCCCGTACCCGGCGTATTGCAAACGATCCGCGCCGATACCCTTGCTGATCAGGTAATCCGTACACGATTTTGCGCGGTCTTCCGAAAGTTTCTGGTTATGTTCATCTGTGCCTGTTGCATCCGTGTGACCGGATAATTCGATGCGGATTGTCGGATTGTCAACCATGACTTTTACCAACCGGTCCAGTTCGGTGAAAGATTCCGGCTTCAAAGTTGATTTATTATAATCGAAAAAGACATTGCGCAAAACGATCGTGCTTCCGACATCGATTTTTCCGAGCTCGATATCTTTTGTGATCTCCTGGTAATTTTCAGAAGCGGGAATGTCAAAATTTTCAGAATGGAAAAGATAACCATCCGCTTTCACGGCGATCCCATAATTTTTCCCCGATGGAAGCGACACAAGAAATTTCCCGGTTGAACTGTTCGCAGTAAAGGTCGCGATGGTCATGCGCATAGTATTATCAACTAATTCGATTGAAGCGCCCACCGGCATTTTGGATAGCTTGTCCGTCACTGTTCCTTTCAGCAGCGTGACCTGGGCAGTTTTGATCTCAACCGTTTTTGCCGCTTCCACACTTTTCACAGGGCGCGCATTTCCCGACAGAAGATTGTCTTCATTGCTCAAAGCCAGCGGTTTCTCAGCGCCAAGGAAAGTGATTTTGTAAATATCCTTTTCGCCATAACCTTCCATTTTATTGGATGCGTAATATCCGTGCTTGCCATCAGCGGAAATCACAAAGAACACATCGTCGTCCGGACCATTGATCGGCCAGCCCAGGTTTACGGGCGCACCCCATTTTCCGTCCTTGAATTCGCTTTTAAAAATATCATAACCACCCATCGTGGTATGTCCCTGTGAACTGAAGTAAATGGTTTTTCCATCCTGGTGCATAAAAACACCTTCTTCGCCATATTTTGTATTGATCGGTTGACCAAGATTCACTGAAGGGCCCCATCTCGATTTCGCATCCTTCGTGGAATACCAGATATCGCGGTGCCCGTGCCCGCCTTCACGGTCGCTTACAAAAAAAAGTTTTTTCCCATCGAAAGAAAGTGAAGCGGAGGACTCGTGGCCGGAAGAATTAATATTCTTGCCCAGCTTTTCCGGATCCGACCATTTGGTTCCTTTCAGATCGCTTTCGTAAATATCCCCGTTGTTCGTATGCCGGTAAATGAACAAAGTTTGTCCATCGGGTGAAAGTCCCGAGGTCGCATCATGATCATCGCCGTTGATCGGTTTTCCGAGGTTCACCGGAATGCCCCAGCGTCCATTAACCATCGTTGACATGTAAATATCCTCGTAATATTGCTGGCTGGGGTCTTTTTTACCGCCTGTGGATGTCTCCCTGCGCGAAGTGAACATCAGCACGGATTCATCGGCAATGATGAGCGGTATGTATTCCGGATCTTCCGTGTTGACCGCCGCCCCAACATTATCGATAAAAACGCGCTGCGGATTTTTTTCCATCTCTTTACCATTGACACATTCCTGTATCTTCCGTGCCATGTCATCTATCTTCTCCCTGTTTTTAGCCGGGTCATTTTGCAATGACTGGTTATAGGAACGATAGGCGGTAATGGCTTTATCCCATTGCGCCGACAGGTGATTGAGGCGGCCAAAATAAAATTGCACTTCCGGATCCACGCTGGGATTGATCTTTACCGCTTTTTCAATATAAAGCAGACCCATCGTTTTCTGGTTCGGAATATTAAAATAACATACAGCCATCCTGTAATTCAGCACCGCGCTGTTTGGATTGAACGCGTTAGCCTGAATGTATTCGTCCATCGCCATTTTGAACTGCTGGCTGCCCGCGCCTTCCAATTCCTGGATGCCATTGGGCATGTATTTATACTGATTCAGAAATATTTTCAGTTGTTCTCCCTGAATTTCCCTTGCTTCGGTGAAATATGCATTTCCCTTTTCATAATGACGGTTCGCTTCCTTGAACGCTTTCCGGTCGGCGAAATTTTTCTCGTCAAACTCAACTGCCGTTTGCGCAGAAAGC
>DATDOQ010000367.1:0-2005 GCA_035293205.1 Bacteroidia bacterium | reverse complement strand
CTTTTGCTTGCTTCCGTTACGCTAACGGGTGGTTGCAGAAAAGAAGAGGCACCTCCACCGGATGAGGCCGCTCCTTCCGGCTCAGTTAAGTTGTCGTTTCGCCATATGGTGGACGCGGAACCGTTGGTGCTGGGCGGTCCTTACCGTTACACAAATGCCGCCGGCGATTCTTTCCTTGTAAACCTTTATAAATATTACATTTCCAATATCCGCCTGACCGATGCAAACGGAAATTCCTGGGCGGAACCGGAAAGCTATCATCTTGTTGACGATGCATCCACTGCTTCACTTTCTTTCACGCTTTCGGAAGTGCCGCCGGGAACCTACACTTCCATGCAATTTATGATCGGTGTCGACAGCGCCCGAAATTGTTCGGGTGTGCAGTCCGGCGCGCTTGATCCGCTGAACGGCATGTTCTGGACCTGGAATTCCGGGTATATCATGGCTAAATTCGAGGGAAAGTCGCCTTCTTCTACGATGCCCGGCAATCTGGTCCTCTTCCATATAGGCGGTTTTGGAGGTGATAATGCCACTCAGCGAACCGTTAGTCCTTCATTCGGCGCATCCGCGCTGGTGGTGTCGGATAATACAACTTCTGAAATACGCATCGATTGCAATGTGAATGAATGGTTCCGGACACCAGGAATAATTGACTTCAGCGATATGTTCAGCGAAGTTGATCCGGGATATGAGGCATCCCTATTGGCTGACAATTACGCAGACATGTTTACCATAACCGCGATTATCAATTAAAATGTTTGTTCCCGGAAAAAGAATCGCCGTGGGTCTGACATTCTTTATGATCGCGTTGTTCGTTTTGTTTTTTGATTCGTGCAGGCGGGATGCTGAAATTATTCCTGCTGTAGCGCCGGATGATGTAACATTCAAAATTCCGCCCGGTTTCCCGGCCCCGGTTTATAATTTTGAAAACAATCCGGTTACTGTTGACGGATTCAAGCTGGGAAGAAGATTATTTTATGAAGGCCGGCTTGCATCCGACAACAGTATCTCCTGCGGATTTTGCCACCAGCAGGTGAATGCGTTTGCCAACAGCGGGCACCAGTTCAGCCATGGTGTGGGAGGTCTTTTCGGCACACGGAACGCGCCGCCGGTTTTTAACCTTGCGTGGAATTATACCTTCATGTGGGATGGCGGGATCAATCATATCGAGAATCAGCCACTGGGACCGATCGCGAATCCGGTGGAGATGAATGAATCGCTGGCAAATGTGATCGCAAAACTGAACGCCGACCTGTCTTATAAAGATCAATTTAAAGCAGCGTTCGGCGATGATTCAGTTACGACTCAACGCTTATGCCGCGCGCTTGCACAGTTTATGGGAATAATGATTTCGGCCGAATCAAAGTATGATCAATATATGCGTGGAGATGCCGCCTTCACAACGCAGGAGTCAAATGGCCTTGCGCTTTTCCGCACAAAATGCGCTTCCTGCCATACCGAACCCTTATTCTCCGATCGTTCTTATCATAATAATGGTCTTCCGGTGGACCCAACCATCAATGACCGCGGCCGGATGATGATCACGAATGATGCGGCAGACTCTTTAAAATTTAAAACCCCGTCGCTTCGGAATTGCGCCGTTACCTATCCTTACATGCACGATGGGCGTTTCATGACATTATCGGAATGTCTTAATCATTATGCTGGCGGCGTCGTTATAAGCCCCACACTCGATCCGCTGCTGGCTGCCGGCATTCCGCTCACCACGCAGGAAAAATCGGATCTGCTTGCGTTTCTTGCCACGCTTACGGATCAAAAGTTTTTGACGGACACCCGGTTTCGCGAACAATAATCAGCGTGAATAAATGTGAAATTGTCTGGCTGCAAAATTTCGCATTCGCGTTGAAAGCGTAACTTAGTAGAACGCATGAATTCAATTCGCATTTTCTTAACAGCAGCCCTTATCAACATATCTCCCGGCTGCGAAAAAGATCCAAAAACGGTACCAGCGGGCACGGTGCGGATTCTTGCGTTTGTGAATCAT
>DATDOQ010000366.1:0-3686 GCA_035293205.1 Bacteroidia bacterium | reverse complement strand
TGATTATACCGCTTATAGAATTCACCACGCGCTTGTCATTGACAACACAGGTGTTTACCGTGACCGCGACGGACTCAGCCGTCACCTGAAAGCGAAAGGCGTTGAAAAAGTTTTGCTCACTGCGCCGGCGAAAGGTGATGTGGCAAATGTCGTTTATGGCGTCAATCACCAAACCGTGGATCCGCGCGCAGATCATGTTTTTTCAGCGGCTTCCTGCACGACGAATGCGATCATGCCGATTCTTTTTGTCATTGAAAAAGAGCTGGGCGTGGAAAAAGGACATATCGAAACCGTTCACTCTTATACGAACGATCAGAACCTGCTCGATAATTATCATAAAAAATACCGCCGCGGCCGCTCAGCAGCCCTGAATATGGTGATCACGGAAACAGGAGCCGAAAGCGCTTTGAAAAAGGTGCTGCCGCAATTGGCCGGAAAATTCACCGCGAATTCCGTGCGTGTTCCCACTCCGAATGTTTCGCTGGCAATCCTGAATATTTCGATCAAACGCGAAACGAGCAAGGAACAGGTGAATGATATCATCCGGCATTACGCCCTCAAAGGAGAGCTCGTGGAACAGATCCAATACGCGTTTTCAAATGAGCTCGTCAGTTCGGACGTGATCGGCAATCCGTGCCCGTCTGTTTTTGACAGCCAGGCGACCATCGTTTCTCCCGACAAAAAAAGTATTATACTTTATGTCTGGTATGATAATGAATACGGCTACACCCGTCAGGTGCTGCGTTTTTCAAAATACCTGGCCGAAGTGATCCGCCTGCGTTATTATTAAGTCAAATGAAAATTGAATTGAAAGCCGGTCCGCGTTACCGGCTTTTTTTTCCTGAAAAAAGTTTTATTCCCGGCTTTTTGTTGGTGACGGTTACTGCCATTGCCATTTTCATCGTTTATATTGCAATTACCGGAACATCCGGGCAGGATGAAAATAAAGGTCCGTTTTTTCCTGAAAATTATGCGCCCGGTTATCCGGACTATTCCGTTTCACAGCTGGAACAGTTGAAAAATTTTCCCCTGCCGCGCTATAAGGCGGGAACGGACCTGCGCAGGAATTTTCCCTGGTATGATTTTCTTTACACCGCTTATGGATACGATTCTGTTCACCAATTGGCAGACGGAAAATTCCGCTATCCGGGATGGAATGGAAAAGCGCATGGCGAAGCTGCGATTGCCCTGGAAAAAGAACTGTACGATCATTGGAATTATTATTTCAATATTCCGACGCCCACGTATAACCACGGAAAATTCAGGAATAAAAATTCTTTTGCCGGCGCGATTGCCGCTTATGCCAACGCGCATCCCGAAATGCAAACCTGCGCGTATATTTTCTGGGCCGGCATCAAACCGAAGCAATTTGGTTATGGCCCCGCGAAACCCTACATCCGGAAAAATTCAAGCATTGATCCCTGCGCCGATACAACTTATCCATTCATTGAACGGGATGGACTGGTGCAAAGGCAAATCCTTGCAACGCTGTTTGAATCCCTGCCGGATCGCGACTCGCTGCGGAAAATTGATTTTATCAATGAAAACGGCGAAGTTTTCGGAGAGCTGAAAGTTTCAAGCGCGGAAGGTTATAAAGGACATGCGCTCACCACTTGTTTTACAGGTGACGCGGACGATCAACGCAGGCAACGCGCCAAATGGCAGCGCGACGTTTTCAAGAAATATTCGACACAATTTATTCACACTCCGGAGTTGCCCGGCGCGATGAATGCTGATTTTTCTTTTTACCAGGTTTCCGCTTTTTTGCCGGAGTATTACCCCGAATATTCGGTTTTGCGAAAAGTGAACACCCCCATCCGCCGGATGTATTATTCCACACCCGATTTTTATCCCGGCGATGTTAACCATTCAATTTTCGATCGGTATTCCTTTTATCACGGGCTTGACTGTATTGCGGAAGGAAGAAAAACAGAAATAGCTTTGGGAGATTTTTATTTTTCGCCGTTTGTCAGCGCTGGCTGGTTTAAAGACTCGCTGAATTACCGTCCCGCTGCATGGCTGGCTGCGATGAAAGCGCTTGCGATGATGGGCGCGGAATTCTATTACCCCGCTTATTTTAACCTGGTCAATCCTGCGAAACAAAAACCGGTTGACCCGCGCGGGTACATTTATCAGCTCGCGATGCCCGTGTATGCGCAGGCCGTGACCTCGCATTTTGAATATGCTTTTTTTCATTCCAGATCATTTCATTATGACCGGGACGGTGATTTTCTGCTCATGTGGCGCAAAGAGGAAAAAGCAAACCGTTTTATTATTTACGCTTCTTATTTCCCACGCAAGCCGACGCAGGAAAATAATATTCCCCGTTCCGTAACCATTGACGGGCAGGTTTACAAGATCAATTTTCGCCAGCAGGGCAGCACTTATTTGCTTGACAGGACCAAACCGGCGATGATTAAATTTTTCCAGTTGGACGAATGGCATGAAAGCGCGCATCCCTCGTATTGGTCGCAGGATATTGTGGTGGAAGCTGAATTAAGTGAAGGTAAAAAGCTGTCGTTGCGCACGGATTTGAACAGCAGCGATACAAACGATTATTCACATTTTATTACTTACGCCGTTTTCCCTGAACGCGGGACGCAATTGCAATTCCATTTTGAACCGCGTCGCGATTCGGTTTATTACATCTGGATCAGGGCGCGTTCCATGGCGAAAGAAAGTTCGACGGAAATTATGATTGACGGAAAGGATCGGTTCAAAATTGATAAGATCGCCTTTGGAGAATTTCGTTGGTATGCGGTTGAAATGAAAAAAGCAGCGAAGGGATTCCGACTCAACACGGGGCCGCATGATATAGTTGTTCGCGGGCTGGATGCAGCGCTTCAGGTTGATAAGATAGTAGTGAGTCTTGAGAAGGGGAGGGATGAGTAAAATTAGAATGGAGAATGGAAGGAGGAGATGGGTGAATAAATTCTCTTTTGTTGATGGGGGGAAAGACTTTTCAGGAGTGGGGCTTCAAGAAACAGCTAATCCTTAATGTAATGAATAAGCAGGAAAGTCAAACTTTGAACTAATTATTACTTGTAAATATAATATTTGGTGCGGTCAAGTTTTCCATTGGTGTAATATTCCTTTCGAATTAGTCTGCCCACTTTATCTGTGTACCATTTGATTTCAGAACCTGTTGAGTGTTTTGAATAACTTCTCTGCTCTGAGATGCAGTTTCCATTCAGATCATATTCGAATCGGGTTTTGGTATAACGTGAAAGTGAAATATAGCCCCCATGGATTCTTCTTCTTATTCTAGGCGCTGTATGCCTATGGATTTCTTCCTGGAGAAGTTGGCCGGAAGGTGAGAATAAACTGACTGTGGTTTCCGTATGTTGGTTGTCCCGATATGTTAGTTTTATGACAGGCTCATGACCATGCTGGTCTACCGAATAAATGTAACGGTCTGTTACAATCATGCCTGCATTAAATGTTTTTACAAAGCTGATTCTGTTCGCAGAATCATAATCATAATGGACATCCTTTGTAAAGGAAGCACTATTAAAAGATCTAGTCTTTATTCGGCCGATGTTATCATAAGTTATTATAGTTGTGTCAACGGCAAGTCCGTTGTAAAATGAGCAGATACGTATCAGCCGTCTGAGGCTATCAAACTCATATTCTGTAAGCGATGTATCATAAAAAAACGAATAGTACATGTTCCTGATCATCATACC
>DATDOQ010000365.1:0-4829 GCA_035293205.1 Bacteroidia bacterium | reverse complement strand
GGATTATACCGGCGGTTTAAATGGTAAAGGATTTGTGTTTGTTAATCCGAATGCTTCACGCACCTGCGGTTGTGGAGAGAGTTTTTCTGTTTAAATAAGGTGCAACCGAATAATGGACAGCAATCAAATACTGGAAGAATTCACGAAGGGTGATTACAAGTACGGATTCGTTTCGGATATCGAAACTGAATTTGCACCAAAGGGATTGAACGAGGATATCGTCCGGTTTATTTCGAAGAAAAAAAACGAACCGGAGTGGATGCTGGAATACCGGCTGAAAGCATTTCGTCACTGGCTCACCATGGAAGAGCCGCGCTACTGGGCGCAACTTTTTTATCCAACCATCGACTTCCAGGACATCAGCTATTATGCAGCGCCCAAACAAAAAGCGTCGGTCGAAAGCCTTGACCAGGTAGATCCGGAGCTGATCCGCACATTTGAAAAGCTTGGAATTTCACTTGAAGAACAGAAGCGTCTTGTGGGAATGGAATCAAAGATCGCTGTCGATGCGGTAATCGATTCTGTCTCCGTAAAAACCACTTTCAAAGAAGTGCTTGCTGAAAAAGGAATTATTTTTTGTTCTTTTTCCGAAGCGGTTCAGGAGCATCCGGAGTTGGTTAAAAAATACATGGGTTCCGTTGTTCCGCACACCGATAATTTTTACGCGTCACTGAACGCGGCAGTTTTCAGCGACGGATCATTTTGTTTTATTCCAAAAGGCGTTCGCTGCCCGATGGAGCTGAGCACCTATTTCCGCATCAATTCTGCCGGCACCGGGCAGTTCGAACGTACGCTGATTGTTGCGGAAGAAGGCGCTTACGTAAGTTATCTCGAAGGCTGCACCGCTCCGATGCGCGATGAAAACCAGCTGCACGCCGCTGTTGTAGAAATTGTGGCGTTGAAAGATGCTGAAGTGAAATATTCGACCGTTCAGAACTGGTATCCCGGAAGCAAAGAAGGAAAAGGCGGTATTTATAATTTCGTAACAAAACGCGGCATCTGTCTTGGCAACAATTCTAAAATTTCCTGGACGCAGGTCGAAACCGGCTCCGCGATCACGTGGAAATATCCTTCGGTGATTTTGAAAGGCGATAATTCAGCCGGTGAATTTTATTCAGTCGCGGTCACCAATAATTATCAGCAGGCGGATACGGGAACAAAAATGCAGCACATCGGCAAGAACACCCGCAGCACCATCATATCTAAAGGAATTTCCGCCGGTAAAAGTCAGAACAGCTATCGCGGGCTGGTACGCATTGCAAAAGGCGCTCATCATGCGCGCAATTTTTCTCAATGCGATTCCCTGCTGCTGGGCGATAAATGCGGCGCGCATACTTTCCCCTACATCGAGATCCACGACAAAACAGCGATCGTTGAGCATGAGGCAACCACCTCAAAGATCGGGGAAGACCAGATCTTTTATTGCAACCAGCGCGGCATTGAAACCGAAAAAGCGATCGGCCTGATTGTAAACGGCTATTGCCGCGAAGTATTAAACCAGCTTCCAATGGAATTCGCGGTCGAAGCGCAAAAGCTTCTGTCGGTTTCACTCGAAGGAAGCGTAGGATAAAATATATGATCACGATTAAAAACTTACACGCATCGGTCGAAGGAAAAGAAATCCTTCGCGGTGTGACAATGAATGTCAGGCCGGGTGAAGTGCATGCCATCATGGGACCGAATGGTTCGGGAAAAAGCACCCTTGCTTCCGTGCTTGCCGGCCGGGAAGATTATGAAGTGACGGAAGGTGAAATTTATTTCAATGGAAAAAACCTGCTCGAAATGTCACCGGAAGTCCGTGCGCGCGAAGGACTTTTTCTTGCGTTCCAGTACCCGGTGGAAATTCCCGGCGTTTCCAACATCAATTTTTTGCGCACCGCCATCAATGATATTCGCGAATACCGCGGACAACCGGCAATGGAAGCGAAGGATTTCCTCGCCCTGGTAAAAGAAAAGCAAAAGCTGGTTGAGCTGGACATCCGGCTGGCGAACCGTTCCGTGAACGAAGGATTTTCCGGCGGAGAGAAAAAGAGAAACGAGATTTTCCAGATGGCCATGCTTGAGCCGAAGCTGGGTGTGCTGGATGAAACGGACTCCGGGCTTGATATCGACGCGCTCCGTATTGTCGCGAATGGCGTGAATGAATTGCGCAGCAAAGACCGCTCTTTTATTGTGATCACACATTACCAGCGACTGCTCGATTATATCGTGCCGGATTTCGTGCATATACTTTTCGATGGACAGATCGTCCGCACAGGACCAAAAGAGCTTGCGCTGGAACTCGAGGAAAAAGGTTACGACTGGATAAGAACCCATACTGTAGAACTGTAATGAGACACAAAAGCTTTTTTGAATACAGAAAGAAAAAAAAATGACCCGAGTGACGGAAAAAATTTCGTTTCAGGATCAGTTGATCACCCGTTTTGAAGAACGGTTGCCATTTTTATTCGGCGATCCGGAAGCACGAAAAGCCGCCGCTCTTCTTTTTTCAGAAAAAGGTTTTCCGACACGCCGCACCGAAGATTATAAATACATCGCGCCGGATATTTTATTTAAAAAGGAGTACGGATTTCGTGCCGATCCGGTCCGCATATTAACGGAAGCGGATGTGAAAAAGCTCTCGATGGGGCTGAATGCCTATGTGCTTGTCATTTTAAATGGCGCGTTTATTCCTGAGCTTTCATCGATCAGTGAAATTCCGCCTGGCATCATTGTGCACAATCTCGCAGACGCTGTCCATTCGGATGAAACAGCAAAAGCGCATTATGGCAGATACGCGCAGCCTGCCGCGGATCCATTCATTGCGCTGAACACGGCCCTGAACGAGGGAGGAATATTCATTCATATTCTGAAAGACGCGCCAAATGACCGGCCCTTGCATATCCTCCATATTACAGATAATGCAACGGAAACTTTTTTGCAACCGCGGAATTTAGTTGTTTTAGATGACAACGCCGAGGCCGTGCTGATTGAATCCTTTGAGACGATCGGCCCCGTTAAATCATTTAATAATGCCCTGACTGAAATTGCACTCGCTCCCAATGCCATTCTGGATCATTACCGCGTTCAATGGGAAGGTCAAGCCGGACACTTGCTGAGCACCGTTCAGGCAAATGTATCGGCCGGCGCTCTGTACAACACGTTTACGTTTACGCTTGGCGGCGTTTGGGTGCGGAATAATCTGAATGTGGTTCTTTCCGGGAAAAAAGCGGAAACCCATTTGTTCGGCCTTTACCTGCTGAGCGGAAACCAGGTTTGCGACAACCACACGGTGGTGGATCATACGGTTCCGGATTGCATGAGCAATGAGCTTTACAAGGGTGTGATGAATGGAAAGTCAACGGGAATTTTCAACGGCAAAATTTTTGTACGGCCTGATGCGCAGAAAACAAACGCTTTCCAGACCAACCGGAATATTTTACTCAGCGACGACGCCACCATCAATACTAAACCGCAGCTCGAAATTTACGCGGACGATGTTAAATGTTCGCACGGAACATCCACGGGCCGCATCGACGAAGAAGCGTTGTTTTATTTGAGAACCCGCGGGATCGCGGAAACGCACGCGCGAAAGCTGCTGATCCGGGCATTCGCCGAAGAGGTGGTTGACCAGGTGGAAATAGACCTGCTCAAAGAATACATTGAAACCCGTATCGACGACATACTCCAATGAACGTCACTATCAAATTTGCAATACCCAATCCGGCTTACGACCAGTCATTTGCCGACGCGCATCATGACGGGAAAGAAAGCCCGGATAACGCACGTTATACATGGGGCATTGGTTATGAGATGGAAGAGGTTTTGAAAATTGAGGAAGAAGTCAGCGCCGAATTCACCATGACCGGGAAATTTGTGGCTTCTGAAAATCCTTTTGAATTCATCATTCCTGAAATGCGCGTGTACCGGTTTATCCACGGTAATGGGGATGTTTCCACTTTTGCCATTTCAGAAGAACTGATCGGCGATGACCGGACCATAAAGCCGCAGCAGAAAAACCTGACACGGCATTATTTTATCGATCTGTTGTCGCATCTGAACCCGCATTTTGATTTTGCGATGCCGGCCGAAGGAATTTTACTCGCGAAAAAATCAATTCCAACGGAATTGCTGAAACAATGAAACCTTCACTTTCAATTTCCGAAGTATTTTCATCAACGCATGTGCGCGGGGATTTTCCGATTCTTTCACGTTTGGTCAATGGGAAGCCGCTGATCTATTTTGACAACGGCGCGACAACACAAAAACCACAAGCAGTTATTGATGCCATTGTAGAATTTTACACCGGCTACAACGCGAATATTCACCGGGGTGTGCACCGTTTAAGCCAGGAAGCATCAAAAGCCTACGAGGATGCGCGCGCCACCGTGCAAAAACATATCGGCGCCGCCTCAGCAAATGAAATTGTTTTCACGCGTGGCACAACGGAAAGCATCAACCTGGTCGCGTTTTCTTTTCTCCGTGCCCGGCTCAACCCGGGAGACGAGGTGCTGGTGACGGAAATGGAACATCACTCCAATATTCTTCCCTGGCAGCAATGGTGCGCGGAAAAAGGAGCGAAGCTGCGCTTTGTGCCGGTTACGGAAAACGGGGAGCTCAACATGGATGCGGCAATTGAATTGCTCACTGAAAAAACAAAGCTTTTTGCCTTTGCGCATGTTTCAAATACGCTTGGAACAATTAATCCCGTAAAAAAGCTGGTGCAGCTGGCGCACAAGAAAAATATTCCCGTGCTGATCGACGGAGCGCAAGCCATCCCGCACATGCAGGTAAATGTTACAGAGCTTGACTGCGATTTTTATTGTTTCTCCGGGCATAAAGTTTATGGT
>DATDOQ010000364.1:0-6498 GCA_035293205.1 Bacteroidia bacterium | reverse complement strand
AGTCCGGTTAACATTGGAATAAATTCAAAAAGAGCCTGGAAGCTGCCGGACGCGAGATATTGTTTTTCAAACTGGTAACCAAACTGGAACATGACCGGAAAAGCACTGAACCCACCCTCGTTGCGTGGAGATCGAAGGATTGTTGCAGTATGACCTGTATAAAAGGTCACGCCCATGCGTGGACCATCCAGCCGCATCCGTTCCGTTACAGGTATACGTGCCCGTGCATCGTAACTATCCGGTTTTGTGAGCTGCGAAATTACATTTGCATCAACCGGGCGGTCAAAAAGCGCACGGATCATCACGGCTGTCATCGTCTGTATCTCTTCAACGTTATTCAGGAATTCAGTTACCTGTGTCCGCTCAATCGATGCTGATTTCACATCAATAAAACGCAATGTATAAATGATAACCGGCCCGATCCGGTCAAGACTGCCGGTTAACATTTTGTCGGCGCCTAAAGTTTTACCCACTTCAACGAGGCAGGTTTTATTATAACATTCAGGAATCTTTAACTCGTTTTTTGCGATAAGGTAATTCATTTCGTAACGATCCATAACCTCGAATGAATCTAATTTTTCGAGTTCAACCCGGACCAGGTTTCCCATTTGCGCCGGATCATAAACGATGCTTTTTGTGTCGATGTGGAGGACAGCAACTTTCAAACGCATCGCATTTTGAGCAAGCATTGCATCGCAGGCAACCAGCATTGCAGCGCCAAGCAGGATTGATTTCAGATTGTGTTTCATTTTAGTTGGATTAAGTGAACATTTCTCATATTAAAAAAGCGTAAATGATGGCTTTTTCAAACTAATAGATAATACCTAAGGCAATATAAATCCCTATTATTATAAATGCCAGTACTATTAATAACCCACCTAATGCAATAAGTCCAATAAGCAGGCCTTGTTCTACTGCATTTTTTTGTTGCGCCTTATCATCGACAGCGTAATCTTCCGGGACATCTTTCTTTTTTTTAGATTTCTTTTTCTTTAGTAAAAAAAAGATCCCGCTAAAGATCATGGCCACACCGGGCCAGAAAAGAAGAATAACCAGGAATGCAATAGAGTCAAACAATAGAAAACCCAGCGCTAACAGCAATGCTATTGCGATAATTAGCGCCAATGTTGTTAAAATCTTCCCAACTATTTCAGTTTCGCCGGAAGTATTTTCATCCATGTTGGAATCAAACTCATCCGGATGCCGGTTTATTAAGGAAGTATCTGAAATATTTACACGAACGGCAATACCAGGGATATTTTCGATATCCATTATTTCGCGTATGGTGCTGTCCCGGTTCGGTTCTGATTGAGTAACCTCATTATTAATGGAGACAGAAGTCTTTTGTCGCATGTATCCCACAGGATCAGCAATCAGGTGATACGATCGGGAATTTTTAATTGCGCCATTTCCAGCGCATTCTTGTAAATATCGTGCGTGTTTACAAGAGAATAAACTCACAACCACCAGCACATAAATCCAAAAAGTTCGTTTCAAAATCATGCTTGTATTTTATGCATTCCACTGCTGAGAGTTTAGAACTGAGATCTGAGAAATATATTTTGCGATTCTAAGAACTCGGTTCTCAGTTCTTTTATTGACGCAGCAAATTTATCCCTACCCTATTCGATCGTGAAACGGACTTCCGCGGCAAAAATCCATATAGTTGACAGGATCAGTTATTCCCATTTCACGATTAGGATTAAACCCGGTTTTTTGCGATTTTTGCAACTCGCTTCATTCGGTTTTGCGTTTTCTGCAAAAATTTTTGGCCGTTTTTAAAAAATAAACAGCATGACCCATGGTTAATGAAACCGTTCAGTCGCAGCTCATTCAAAAGCTGAAAGAAAGCATTCCCGCAAATCATTCGCTTGTTGAAGAAATTGCCGAGCTGCTGCAGATCAGCAACGACAGCGCTTACCGGCGAATTCGTGGTGAAACGGCTTTAACGATTGATGAAGTAACCCGGCTTTGCAGCCACTACCGCATACCATTTGATTTCACGGGAAAGCGGGAAGGCGCCGTGGGTAGCTCTGTCACTTTTAATTATCACCATCTCTCCGACGATTTCAACAATTTCGAAGGCTACCTGGGCAATATTCTGAACGATATGCGCCGGATCCGTTCTTCCGCGCCAAAAGAAATTATTTTCGCCGCAGAAGACATCCCCATCTTTCATCATTTCCGTTTTCCGCTTTTAGCCGCCTTCAAACTTTTTTACTGGTCCAAATCCATTTTGAACGTGCCACAGTTTGAAGAAAAAAAATTCGATCCCGATTCCATTCCCGCTGCAGCAAAAGAAATGATCGCGGAAATTTTTGAGCTGTACCTGGATATTCCTTCTATCGAGATATGGTCGGAAGACACGCTGAACAGCACGCTCAAGCAGGTGGAATATTATTGGGAGTCGGGCCTTTTCAGCGAGAAGCAGCATGCGCTCCGCATTATCGATGATATACAAAATATGATCGCCGGAATTGAAAAGCAGGCTAAACACAGCACAAAATTCCGGGGTGATGTTCCACCGGCAGGAAGCAGCGAAAACTACGTCCTTTATTTTTCAGAACTGATGATCGGGAACAATTGTATTCTTGTTACCACCGGCACCACCAAATCCACTTACGTGTCGCATAACACCTTCAACTCCATGGTAACGGTGAACAGCGCGTTTTGCGAAGAAACGGAACGTTGGCTGCGCAACCTGATCAGAAAATCCAATCTCATCAGTGGCGTATCGGAAAAACAGCGTTTCAGGTTTTTTAATATGATCAATGAAAAAATTCTGCGGATGCGGGAGAAGATCGAAGGTAAATAAAAGCGGGACGGCGGGCAGTGGAGGTTCGTAAATTAAAGCAGGATCCAGGAACCAAGAGCCAGGATCCAGGAGAAATGATCATTATATATTTTCTATCCTGGTTCCTGATTCTTGGTTCCTGTTATAGTAGAAACTGTTCTCAGAAGTTAAAAGTGTTCCTTTCAAAAATAGATTACCGTAGAATAATCTTCTGTACCCTAAGCCGATTTCCGTCACTTATTTTTAGAAAATATATTCCTCTCTCAAGTCCGGAAACATCAACCTGTTCGCCGCCTGGCTGGATGATAGCGCTGCTGTAAACCAGCTGGCCATACAATGTAAATAGCTCCATTTTTAATGGCTCCCCTGAAGGCTGAAGAATTGAAATATGAAATATGCCGTTCGTTGGATTGGGAAAAACTATTACATCCATACTTCCTTGTTCGTCCGCTACACCAGTGCATAAGTATACATTCACTGTCAAATCGGACGTGTTGCTGCAATTATTGGCATCCGTATAGGAATAAGTGATTGTCCAGGTGCCTGTACCTGCCATGGCCGGGTCGAAGCTATTTCCTGTTATTCCTGGTCCGCTGAAAATGCCACCCGCTGGTGTACCGCTCAATGCAGATGAAGGTGAGTACGTGCAGTAATCTAACATTAGCCCGGTAAAGCTCACGTTTGGAAGCGGATTGACCGTTACTGTTGTTGACGCAGAAACTGCGCTGCAGCCATTGCCGTCTGTTATGGTTACGCTGTAACTGCCAGAGCTGGTCACCGAAATGCTTTGATCGGTTGACCCGTTAGACCACATATAATTCGCTGCCATATCGGATGAAAGTATTACGCTGTCACCTAAACAAAAAGTTGTGGGCCCATTTGAATTGATGGCCGGTACAGGAGGAGCGTTGACTGTTACAGAAAATGTGCTGGCAGAGCTGGTGCCGCAACTATTGGAAGCCGTTATGGAAATGTTTCCGGAGGTATTGCCGAATGTTACAAAAAGCGTAGTGCTGCCTTGCCCCGAATCAATGGTTGTTCCTGCAGGCACCATCCAGGAATAACTTGTAGCATTTGGAACAGCAGTTATGGAATACGTTTCACTTGCACCTGCGCAAACAGAATTTATTCCGGTGATCGCGCCCGGTGTGGCAGGACTCCCGGTAGAAACAATTGGAGTGATAATTATTTGACCGTTACCTGTCTGGAATCCCTGCGAATGAGTAATACCTGTAACGCCCGAAGCTGTATAGCTGCTGCCACCTCCACCGCCACCGCCAAGCCAGATGCTCTGCCCGCCGCCGCCGCCGCCAAAATATCCTCCGCCGCCACCACCTCCCGAAGAACTTGCACCGTTGCCGCCTGTGCCTGAACTTCCGGCTGTTCCATTCACATTTCCTGTGCCGGGAGCGCCCCCTGCTGTCTGCGTTCCACCATGTCCTCCGTAAGTTCCTGAAGTTCCATTACCGGCAGTACCAGACCCGCCTCCATGGCCACCGATATAACCTGTATTCGGGTCAAATCCTCCACCGCCGCCACCTCCTGCAATGATCACCCGATTAGAAAGAGCAATTCCATTTTGCCTGATGTCAGACGCGCCGCCGCCGCCGCCAGCATTCGTTCCTCCCATTCCTCCTCCATTCCAGCCGCCCGTGTCGGAAGGAGGCTTTTGTCCGACGTACATATTTAAAACCTGGCCAGGCGTTACAGGTAAGGTAGCCTGCACCCTTCCACCTTTTCCTGCTATGGAAGGGCCTCCGGAACCTGCGGGTGAACCTTCAGCTCCTCTTACATCCACCGTTATGGAATTAACACAGGCGGGAACCGTATATGTCTGGGCGACCCCGGTATAATTAAATGTCACGCTTTGCGCGTAAATCCCGCTGCTGAAAAAAGCGAAAAGTAAAACAGGGGCAGGTAAAAGTATTCTCATGAATTTAGTTAGTTTCAGTCGTTTTAAACAGGCGTATCGCAAAAACCAGTTCAACGTATACACCTGGGTTTTAACCTGCTCTTGAGTGGTTTCTGCAAAGGTAAAACTAATTGTTTATTGATTTTTGGTAAATTAAATATTCAATGCGCGGAAAGTGTTATATGTTATTTTATTTAACAACCTGCGCATGTGATTAACAGGAAGCACTCATTTTGAATAATGGCTCTGAAATGACAGCATTTTCAAACGAAGAACTTTACGATCTGCTCGAAACGAAAACGCTGGAATATAACCGGCCCGCTTTCATTGCCCTTGACCCGGTTTCCATTCCCCGCCGTTTCACACGCAAAGAAGATATCGAGATCGCCGGATTCTTCAGCGCGACGATTGCCTGGGGACAGCGCCCGGTTATCATCCGCAATGCGGAAAAGCTGATGCATATCATGAGCGATGAACCCTATGAATTTGTGCTATCGGCCTCAAAGAAGGATTTAAAAAAGCTGGACGAATTTGTACACCGCACCTTTAATGGCCGTGATGCCGCTTATTTTGTGCGGGCGTTAAGAAATATTTATTCCAGGCACGGTGGAATGGAAAAAGTTTTTGCCTCCGGTATTCCAAAAAAAATTGCTACCGGTTCATTCCCTGCTTTCAACATGATTGCGCATTTCAGAAAAATATTTTTGTCTGTCAGTCATGAAAAAAGAAGCGAAAAGCATCTGGCTAATCCTGCAGCCGGCTCAAACGCGAAACGCATCAACATGTTCCTGCGCTGGATGGTTCGGCGTGATAATGCCGGGGTGGATTTCGGCCTCTGGAAAAAAATATCCCCTTCCCTGCTCTGCTGTCCGCTTGATGTGCACGTTGGAAATGTCGCAAGAAAACTCGGCCTTCTCCATCGGAAACAGGATGACTGGAAATCAGTTGAAGAGCTGACCGCCCGGCTCCGTGTTTTTGATCCTTTGGATCCGGCCAAATACGATTTCGCTTTATTCGGCATGGGAATTTTTGAAAAATTAAAATAACCACAGAGGCGCGGAGGCACAGAGAGAAAAGTTTGTAGCTACGCTGAATTGAAAAATAGGTTTCCGATTGCTTCAATGCATGAGTCTTTAAAAGGCGCGCCCCTTTGGGTTAAGGTGACCAAGCCTGCCTTCGCTCGCACATGCCACGTTTCGGCAGACAAGCCCGGGTGGTGAGGCGGTTAAGGTGAGGTGATTGTGTTCATAAATTTCCTCCGTGACTTTCGTGCATACCTCCATTTCACCGTGGTTATTTTTGTCAACGTTAATTTTATACGAAGTCAGAATCATTACGTTAACCAGTCTTTTTCATTAATTTCAACCCTTACCTTTCATTTATGAAGCTGAAACAATTTTTATTACTTCCCTGCTTTTTTCCCGCATTTCTTTCTGCTCAACCTACAGCTCCCGAACCACGGCCAACGCCTGCTGCTGAAGTGCTGGCCGGAATTGAAAAAGGGAAGGCTGCTGAATTACGTTCGGTTGCGCGGAATGTGACGCTGCAATCCATTGGTCCGACCATCATGAGTGGACGTGTTGTGGACATTGAAGCCGATCCAAATGATCCGAGTCATTTTTATGTGGCGTATGCTTCCGGCGGCGTGTGGTTTACCGACAACAACGGCACTTCCTTCACGCCTGTTTTTGATGAGCCGCCTACCAATGACATTGGAGCCATTGCGGTGGAATGGACAAAAGAAAATGACGGCAAAGCAACGATATGGGTCGGCACAGGTGAAGCCAATTCA
>DATDOQ010000363.1:0-4674 GCA_035293205.1 Bacteroidia bacterium | reverse complement strand
TGTCGCTGCCTATATCAGGTGGCTGAAATGAAAGAATTTGAATAGTGTCCGTCGCCTGACAGAAACCATTATCAACAACCACCCAATAGGTTCCGGGAACAGTCGCTGTAATTGATGAAGTTGTTGCGCCGGTGCTCCAATTGTAGGTTACGTTTGGGCTGGAAGCATTGAGTACAAGATTCACTGTGCCGCAAATGGTGGTATCATTTCCAAGGTCAACAGTTGGCAAAGGCAGAACCGTCATTACGAGGTAAACAGTATCAGCAATATTGCAGCTTGTGGAATCCATAGCAACCAGCATTACATTAAAAGTTCCGGAGGTAAGAAAGAAGTGCGATGGAGCGGCATTCGTATCCAGCGGTGATCCGTCGCCAAAATTCCAGATGTAATCAGTCGCATTCAAACTGTTATTGCTGAATTGTGCGAGGTCGTTCAGGCAAATAGTATCGGAAGGAGCAGCGCTGGCCTGGGCTATTACACCCACTGCCTGGAAATCTATTTTAAACACAGCTATATCATAACTTCCTGCCATATTATTCGGACTGTATGCGCCCGGTGTAGTTGTCATATTGGTAGCATTCTGACAAATCGCTTCATAAACGATACCATTCGGATCGAAACGGCTGGTGCCGCCGTCCACATGCTCCCAGCCAGTGCCCCCAAAATACGTGGCATGGATCAATGAAGTAGCATTCATATCCAGCACGATCAGGTAAAAATCACTTCCGTCTGTTGTTGGCTGAATTGCATTTGATGTAACCGGATAAGCGGTTACGTCTCCCCAACCGGCTGCATAAACATGATCGCAAACATCTACCATGAACGCAGTGGGTGATATCCGATCATTCATATTGCCACCACCAAATACAGTCTGAAAATTAATTGAAAATAATCCCGGATCCATGGAAGCAATGAACTGGGGACTGCCCGGATTTGCATAAACGCCGGAAGTGGGATTAATTGCTATGTCAGACTGGCCAAACACGTAGACATTGCCTGAACCATCGAGGTCTGTAAAAAAAATAAAATCGTTTCCGCTCGTTCCAAAAAAAGTGGAGGTTGTCATCGCTGACCCGTTGTTGCTTAGCAAAAACACAAATCCATCAGACGAGCCCCCAATAAATGAAGAATTAATAGTTCCAGGCAGTACAGGAAAATTAAAACTCTGTGTTGATCCACATACATAAACATCGCCGGTCGCATTAAGCACCAGTCCATTCGCGCCATCGTCTTGTGAACCACCAAGGAATGTGCTCCACATAAGCGAAGTAAGCGCCGGATTCAATTTAAAAACTACCGCGTCATGGGCGCCGTTTGAAGTATTATCATAGGACCCCGCCGTAACCGGAAAATTAGCCGAGTTCGTGGTTGAGGCAATATAAGGGTTATCATTTCCATCAAGAATTATTTCCCCACGATACGTATCGCCGTAATTGTATGTTAAATTATTCCACCCATCATTTGCAGTTCCACCAACGAAGGTGGATCCGATCAGTGAATTTCCCGTAGCACTCAGGCCCGCTACAATAATATCAGCAATGCCATTGTGGGTCTGGTCAAACGAGCCGGCTGTGGTTGGAAAATTTGTGCTCATTGTGGAGCCATAAACATACAACTGGCCGGAAGTGTTCACTACCAGACTATGCGGGTAATCCTGGGACATGCCGCCAATATAAGTGGCATATAGCAATGCAGAACCTGTTGGATCTAATTTGCTGATCGCAATGTCAACGCTGCCGCCAAAAGTTGTCTGAAAGGCGCCTGCGGTAACCGGGTACCCTTGCGCGAATGAGATAGCGCCGGTATAAATATTTCCCTGCGCGTCGTACGTAGCGCAATGTCCGTAATTCGTTGATGTGGATCCGGAGTATGTGGCAGCAACAAGGACCGGATCGATGATCAGTTCATGCTGCGTATTAAATCCTTCCGGAAAATGGTAGCCAAATGTATTATCGTCCGGAGAATTCCCTTGAAAACGATAAGCAACTTTTACTTCCTTTCGTTTACCATTGATAATCTGATAAGCGACAGGCTTCAATTGCGTAATGTTGCCCAGGGCGGTTTGCAATATAATTGAACCTTCTTTTGTCAGCTGCCATGCGCCTGCATCCAATCCATGATAGGCTTCACGGATCAGTCCGGGATCCCCGCCGGGAACAACGATGTAATCATATTCGAGATTGCTGCCATTGCCATAAACGCGGAGATCGATGCCCGCATAAATTTCCGGGTACGTTATTCCCTGATACATTCTTACATCCGCAGCCCACTTCGATGGATCATTGCCATGAAAATAATTCCGGTGAAATTTTAATTCATCATTGCCATTGGGAACATGGTAGCTGTTTGAGCCTTCAAAACGCACCTGGAAAGCATGGCACTGAACTTTTCCCGCTTCCATGGGAGTGTTTTTTTCATGCGATTCCGAATGAATTTTTTCAAGATCATCAAGACTGTGCAGTACATAGGTGAATGCACCATTTTCGAAAAAAACACGGCCGCCATGAATGTCTGCCATAAAATGGACCTGCGCAGGCCACTGACCTTTATTTTCTTCAAAATCGATTCCTGCTTCGCGTCCGGATTCACTGGCAGCATAAGTTGCCTGCTGACCATATGCATTCACAAAGCTGAGCGGGAAAAAAAGTATGCTAAAGATTTTCAGCATGACTTTAAATATTTAGAACATGTTCATTTGCCGGCGTTTGCCTTGCCGGATTAAAAAGGCGGAGATAATCAAATTTAAGTCAAAATAGCTGACTTTCATCAAACAAGGGAGGAAAGTCTACATCAACCAACGTTCAGTACGGCCTTAAAACGCTAAAAATTGTACTTTAGCGCTCGCAATAAAAAAAACCAGCTGAAATGCCCTATTTATTCACCTCAGAATCTGTTTCTGAAGGACACCCCGACAAAGTTGCCGACCAGATTTCTGATGCGTTGATCGATCATTTTTTAGCTTATGACCCTTCTTCAAAAGTGGCCTGCGAAACGCTGGTCACGACCGGACAGGTTGTGCTGGCCGGCGAGGTGAAATCAAAAGCCAATCTCGATGTGCAGGAAATTGCCCGCGATGTGATCCGCCGGATCGGTTATACGAAAGCCGAATACATGTTCGAAGCCAATTCCTGCGGCGTTCTCAGTGCTATCCATGAGCAGTCGCCCGATATCAACCAGGGTGTGGAGCGAAAAAAACCGGAGGAACAGGGCGCCGGCGACCAGGGAATGATGTTTGGTTACGCCAACCGCGATACGGACAATTATATGCCGCTTCCGCTCGAGCTTTCCCACCGACTGCTCGAAGAACTGGCCGCTGTGCGCCGTGAAGGCAAACAAATGAAGTACCTACGCCCCGACTCCAAAAGCCAGGTTACCATAGAATACAACGAGGATCACAAGCCCATTCGCATCGACACCATCGTCGTTTCCACCCAGCATGATGATTTTGGCACAGAAAAAATGATGCAGGAGCGGATCCGGAAGGACATGATCAGCATTCTCGTTCCGCGCATGATGAAAAAGCTGCCGAAACGCACGCAAAAATTATTCAATAATAAGATCAAATATCACATCAACCCAACCGGAAAATTCGTGATCGGCGGTCCGCATGGCGACACAGGTTTAACGGGACGCAAAATCATTGTGGATACTTACGGCGGTAAAGGCGCGCATGGCGGCGGCGCGTTCTCCGGTAAAGATCCTTCCAAAGTGGACCGTTCGGCTGCTTATGCTACGCGCCATATTGCAAAACATCTTGTGGCAGCAGGAATTTGTGATGAAGCGCTGGTGCAGGTGGCGTACGCGATCGGGGTTGCTAAACCGGTGGGACTTTACGTAAATACATACGGAACTTCAAAAGTGAAAATGACCGATGGCGAAATCGCCAGCATGATCGGCTCGCTGAAGGAATTCGACCTGCGCCCATATTTTGTTGAAAAACGTTTCGCTCTTCGAACGCCTATTTACAGTGAAACCGCTTCCTACGGTCACATGGGACGTGAGCCCAAAGTGGTTGAAAAGATCTTCAACAAGGGCAAAGACAATGAAAAACGCATAACGGTGAAACTTTTCCCCTGGGAAGAGCTAAACGCGCTGAAAGAAGTGAAGAAAGCATTCGGTCTTAAATAAGGCAGGCAGGAGATAAGTAGGCGGTAGGCGGGTTGCTTATTGCTCATATTGTTTATTGCTCAATGTCAAATGGGAAGATTTTCCTGTTTTTTGCTGATCCTCCTTTTTGCGCATGGATGCAGGGAGAAAAAAGTTGTTGCTGCCAACGATCCCCTGGCCTCCGATAGGAACCTAAAAGTGAGTCTTCATCCATTCTGGGGCGGCGGCGCTTCGTGTGAGCTCGAACGGAAAAACGGCAGGGACAAGATCACCTATTCCTACCTGACAAACGACTCCGCCTGGTCTGGCGCCGGAACGATCGCGCGCGCAACTGCCGATTCAATTTTCACCTGGGCGGAAACGGTAAACTGGAACGCCGCGGGAAATTTTGGAACGGCTGACGCGAAAACGCAGCTCACCGTTGAGGCGCTTTACAAAAAAGGAAGAATAGAAAAATCGGTTTATTGGGAAAGGCTGAAAAACGTAAAGGAAATTTACGGCGATCTGCTGAAGATCCTGCAGGTCATGAACCGTATCGCGCCGGAGGAATGTAAGTTGTTCTGAATT
>DATDOQ010000362.1:0-4972 GCA_035293205.1 Bacteroidia bacterium | reverse complement strand
GAAAATGCGCGTGGATGTGGAAGAAATGGGACTCGATCTGTGTTGCCTTTCGGCGCATAAATTCTATGGTCCGAAAGGCGCGGGCGCTTTATTTGTCCGTAAAAAAAATCCCCGGGTCACGCTCATTCCACAGATTCATGGCGGTGGTCACGAAAATGATCTCCGGTCGGGCACGCTCAATGTTCCTGGTATTGTGGGAATGGGAAAAGCGGCAGAGATCGCGATGAATGAATATTGGGACGATGCGCAACGGATATCGGCGCTGCGCACACGCCTGGAGCAAATTCTTACGGGTTCAAACGAAGCTTACATTAACGGCAGCATTCGCAACCGGTTGCCAAACACAACGAATATTTCATTTAAGGGAATTAAAGCCGACCGGCTGATCGCTCGCCTGCCGGAATTAGCGTTTTCAACCGGAAGCGCGTGCACATCCGCCATTCCTGAACCATCGCATGTGCTCAAAGCGATGGGGTTGACGGATGAATTTGCATATGGTTCCATCCGCATCTCATTGGGAAAAATGACGACTGAACAAGAAGTTGAAACTGCCGCTGCAGGAATTTTAAAAGCGGTTCGCTCCGATAGCTATCGGAGAAGAGGTGAATGAAGCGTTGAAATCTTCCATGCGCGCCGTCCGTTCCTGAACGTGTTTTTAACATAGCTTTGGACATCAAATCCTTCCATTATTCCGTTTATTGTTCCATGAAAAACACGCATCAAACGGCAGTGATCTTCCGGAAACTGCTTGCATTGGCCTTTCTTTTTGTTTTTGTTCCGTCAACGGCGCAGGTTCCGTTGCAGGATGAAAAGAAAAAAAAGAAAACCGCTGATACGAAACCCCCTGTTGCAAAGCCGGAAAAGCGAACCGAGTATTACGACGAAGCGAAAAAGCAAAAAAAGAGCGAAGAATATTACCTCGCAGGTAAACGAAGCGGCCCCGCAACCTATTGGTATCCCGGTGGCAAGCTGGAGCATACCGGCGCCTATAGGAATGGTATTGAGGACAGCGTTTGGATCTATTATTTCGAAAACGGGAATAAAAAAGCGGTTGAAAATTATTTTGAAGGAAAGAAAAACGGCCCGGCCAAATATTGGTACAAAAGCGGAAAAATAGCGCTGATCTGCCGCTACGTCGAAAATCTTCAGGACAGCACCTGGACCACTTATTATGAAAATGGCAAGGAAAAAAGTATTGAGCAATTTAAAATTGTCTTCACAAATTTTCAATGGGCGTCGCTGCGGGATGGGCATTTTCAGTATTGGCAGGAGAATGGACTGCCGGAATCGGATGGATGGTTTGTCAATGACACGCTGCATGGATCCTTGACAGAATGGTATAAAAACGGAAAGAAAAAATCAGAAGGAACCTACGCAAAAGGAAAACAATCGGGGCGATGGTCGGAATGGCAGGTCAACGGAAAACCGCTGCGGGAAATGGAATTCAAAGATGGCGTGGAATACCTGTGGAATCTCTGGAGCGATGACGGGAAACAAGTGATCAAAGCAGGATATGGAAAAATGCTGCTGGTGTACGACAACGGAAAAAAACGCAGCGAAGGAATTTACCGGGGCGGGTTAATGGACAGCACCTGGACATTCTGGACCTCCGCCGGGCAGCTGGAGTTTAAAGAAGATTTTACCAATGGAAAAAAGAACGGCCCCGCGATCCATTGGTACCCGAATGGAAAAGTGAGCATCGAAGGTCAATATAAAGATGACCAGAAAACCGGCACCTGGACATGGTACAAACCAACGGGTGATTTTGACCAGCGCGGTGAATTCAAAAATGATCTGCGCCATGGTCACTGGCAATACTGGTATGGCGAAAGTACGCAGCTCGAAATGGATGGCTGGTATAAAAATGACAAAGAAGATTCCATCTGGGTTTTCTGGTACCCGAATGGTCAGAAATACAAAGAAGGCAATTTTAAAAACGGGTTTAAGAATGGATTCTGGACATTCTGGTTTGAAAACGGGCAGAAGCTCCAGGAAGGTGTTTACCTCGATAATCAGAATCACGGCGAATGGTCATCGTGGTACGACAACGGTCAGCTGAAGGATCACGGGTATTTTGAAAATAGCTTATTTGCAGGGAAATGGGAAGGTTATTACGATAATGGAAAACAGAATTACACAGGGCAATATATAAAGGGAAAAAAAGAAGGCGAGTGGACATTCTGGTGGAAAAACGGCAAGCTGCACGAACAGGGAAAATTCACTTACGGCAACCGGGAAGGCTTATGGACCTCGTGGTATGAAACCGGAATCCTGGAACAAAAGGGAAGCTATCTCCATGACAAGACGCATGGAAAATGGATCTATTATTACGAAACGGGAGGACTCAAAAGCACAACGCGTTACAGCCAGGGAAAGATCACCGGCAAAACGGTGAACTATTATACCAATGGAAATGTCCAGTCAAAAACACAGCACAAGCTTTACATTGAAAAGCATTATGAATTCACCAAAGCCAACGGAAAAAAAGTTTACAAAAGGCTGCTGGCGAGCAAGCCGCACGGCACGTGGATCTATTATGAACCGGATGGAAAAGTGCTGATGGAAATAAAGTATAAAAAAGGGGAGAAGGTGAATTAACCGGACAGCCAGCTAAAAAGAACGGCCACCAATGGCAGCCGTGATCTGTTTCATGAATTTTACCCGGATATCTTATTCCTGAATCAGGACGTTTTCTTTTTCAGTTTCCGAAAATGCGGGTCATTCGGATGATCAAAATGTTTCTTGTGATTATGCACATCACCATGGTGGTGGTCTGACTTTGCCTGTCCGGCACCAAAAAACCATGCAATCAGCACGATACCTACGATCAACGCAACGTAAAGCAGTATTTCCCCAATTGAAATTTTCTCATGTTTTGGAGTGGGTTTCCCCTGGGCAAGTACCGATTCTCCAATAAGGAGAAGGAGGAATGTAAGTGGAGCTGCCTTTGCACACAGCATCAGCTCCCGGAATGTTTGATTCTTGTTTGGCATCATTTCGCTTGTTTAGGTTTGTGCGGCCAATGTGGGATTCTTTCCCGTTTTTTTCAGAACGGCTAATCTGGAAAGAACGGTGGTAGGCTATAAATAGCCATTAGTCGCTTAAATATACGAATTAATCCATAGCGGCCCGGCTAAAATCCATTTGCAATTTAATAATTTTCTGTTTACATTTGCACCTGTTTTGTAAGATAGATAAAGACCAGGGGACGTAGTCCCCTGTTTTTTTGCGATGATCAGCCAGGAATTTATCCGGAAATTAGCAGGAGAAAAGCTGAAGGACAGCGATTCGTGGCTTGTTGATGTGCAGGTGTCACCATTAAACCGGATACGCATCAGCATCGACAGCTTTCAGGGCGTTTCTATCGAACAATGTGTGGCGATGAGCCGGTGGATAGAAGGGAATCTTGACCGCGCAGCGGAAGATTTCGAGCTGGAGGTAACCTCGCCGGGCCTCGATCAGCCGTTCCGGGTGACGCAACAATACGAGAAGAATCTCGGCAAAGAAGTGGAAGTAAAAAAAACAGATGGAACTAAAATTACCGGCAAATTGCTGGAATACAACGATAATGAATTAACGATCGAACAACAATCGAAAGAAAAGCTGGAAGGCAAAAAAGGAAAAAAGCTGGTGATGCGAAAGCTCACCATCCCGCGCGGCGATATCAGGGAAACCCGGCTGGTGATAAAATTCTGAACACGAACAAAGAGTTTATAAATAGATAAAAATGGAAAACATCAATCTGATTGAATCCTTTTCGGAATTCAAGGAAACCAAAAACATCGACAGGGCAATGCTGATGAGCATTCTCGAAGACGTTTTCCGCAGCATGATCCGTAAAAAATACGGCAGCGACGAAAACTTCGACGTAATTGTTAACCCGGAACGTGGCGACCTCGAGATCTGGCGCAACCGTGAGATCGTTGACGACGAATTTGCTGAAGACAGCTTCGATTACGATCAGAACAAACATATCAGCCTGGCCGACGCCAAAAAGATTGAACCGGATTTTGAAATCGGCGAGCAGGTGACCGACCGTATCCAGCTGGATGATTTTGGACGGCGCGCAGTTCTTGCCATTCGTCAAAACCTCGTTTCGCGTGTTCTCGATCTTGAAAAAGATTCCCTCTACCGCAAATACAAGGAGCGGGTGGGCGATGTGATCACCGGCGAAGTTTACCAGGTGTGGAAAAAAGAAACACTGGTGCTTGATGATGAAGGCAATGAGCTGATCCTTCCCAAGAGCGAGCAGATCCCGGGCGACTTCTTCAAGAAAGGCGATACCGTTCGCGCGGTGGTGCTCAAGGTTGATCTGCGGAACAATTCACCGGTCATTATTCTTTCACGCACTTCACCGAGCTTCCTCGAGAAATTATTTGAAATGGAAGTTCCTGAAATTTACGACGGACTCATCACCATCAAGAAGATTGTGCGTGAGCCGGGTGAGCGCGCAAAAGTTGCCGTTGAATCCTATGACGACCGCATTGATCCGGTTGGGGCGTGCGTGGGCATGAAAGGTTCAAGAATTCACGGTATCGTTCGCGAACTTCGCAACGAAAATATTGACGTGATCAACTATACCGCAAACTCCACGCTGCTCATCCAGCGCGCGCTCAGTCCGGCGAAAATCACATCCGTGAAGCTCGACGACGAAAGCAAACGCGCGGAAGTTTACCTGAAGCCCGACCAGGTGTCGCTTGCAATCGGCAAAGGAGGACACAATATCCGGCTTGCCGGCAGACTGACAGGTTACGAAATTGATGTTTACCGTGATTCGGATGAAGATGTTGAGGACGTAAAGCTCGATGAGTTTAATGATGAAATAGAACAATGGATCATCGATGAGTTCAAAACAATTGGCTGCGACACGGCAAAAGCGGTGCTCGAGCTGAGCGATGAAGAGCTTGTGAAGCGAACCGATCTCGAAGAGGAAACGGTGCGTGAAGTGAAAAGGATCCTTCGTTCTGAATTT
>DATDOQ010000361.1:0-3156 GCA_035293205.1 Bacteroidia bacterium | reverse complement strand
ATCAAAGAAAGCGCCCGCAAGTAGTCAACGAGAACCGGCCAGGCCAAAAGCAGCGTCAAAGAAAAAAGCACCTGCGAAACGCAAATAGCAATAAGGCAATGGGCAATATGCAATAAAGGCAAATGCTGAGTGAAACAAATTAATATGGGCCGGAAATTTTCCGGCCCATATGGCTTTTTTTAAGCCTCCTTGATTTCAAAATTCCTCCACCCTCCTCCCTCCATTCTCCCCCCTAACTCAGCTTCTGGAAAGTCTGCCACCACCTGTCCGGCATCTCATCCGTGCATGCTTCTTCATAATCCTTGTACGTACAGGGAACAAGCGCGTGTCGCTCAAACCGCAGCTTCTGATTAGGCGGGTAGGGGACCTCCATCCACCAGCGGTCGCTGCGCGTGCTTTTGTAAAAAATGATCTCGTGCTTCTGCCCTTTTAGAAAAACCCTGTAACGCGTATAATCGGCTTTGTTGCCAAAAGGAAAATCTTTTTTGCGGTTGTAATATCCGTCAACAAAACACCAGATCATCTGGGCGACCAGGTGACCGGTGAGGTGTTTCCGGTCGAACGCCGGGTTGAGTTCATAAATTCCGAATGATGAGCATTTATCACTGATGCCTGCGTACCGCGCAAGCTGGCAGGCTTCATCCCCAAAAAATCCGTTCGGCGTGGCGTTTTCATTGCCAGGCGCTTCTGACTGACGAATGGCCCCGATATCAAAGCTGATCAAATCGGAATTGCGGATGATCGGCTCCAATTCTTCCAGCTTCGAACGTGAAGTACCCAGACGGTGAACATCGAAATTCAGTCTTCCCATCAAATCGATCGCCGATTGCTCAACGAAATATGTCTGGTAGCCGATATTCGAAAAATTGAACAAGAAATTGGGCTGGTGCAGAATGATATGGCTGAGCCACGATCGGCTGTTTAATTCTTCCCCTGATGCGCCCAGGTCAAACTGTGGGTCAATCGCGGTCAGGTTCACCGTTTGTTCGACGGATTCATAAGCGAGATACTGCGCGTAAGTCAGGTCATGTCCGCCGCCAATAATAACCGGGGTTATGTTTTTTCGCAGGAGTGCCCCCAAAACAGTTTTCAATGCAAAATCAGTGTCTGCCGGGGAATTTCCCGCATGAATATTCCCAAGATCTGCCATGGAAAGCGGCCATTCTCCCTGGAAGAGCCGGTAAAGATGCGTACGCACCTGGTCCGCCGCCATTGCCGTCCCGTGATTTCCAACTGTGCGCCTGTCTTCGTTCACACCAATGAAAACAAGGCTTGTCGCAACCAAATCAGGCCACCCTTTTTCCACTGAATAACATTGCATCCGCTCACCAAACTGCATCGCTGAATATTTTTTCCCCGAAGCGATCCTTTCCGTATCGACTGGCTGAAAAAATTCGCTGAAATCCAAAGATCCACTCATAGGACAAATATGATAAATCAGCGCGGAATTGTCTTTTTCCGGTGAATGTGTTATCAGCAGGAAATTGTTGGTAAACCCTTCGCTGTATCTTTTTCAGGCCGGAGGGTTATAGGAAAACGGGTCCGCGTACATATGCTTCCCAATATGAAAAAATTTATTGCGGTTTTTATTTTGTTGCTGCTCAGTCGCGCGGCCTTATCCCAGCAGGATCCACAGTTTTCCCAATACATGCATAACAAGCTTTTCATAAATCCTGCCTATGCGGGAATGCGTAAGGCCATCTGCTTCTCAGGAATGGTAAGAAACCAATGGAATGGCTTCAATGGCGCCCCCAATACAGGTGTTTTTTCAGCTGATGTGGTAATAGAAAAGCTGCATGGTGGTGCAGGGGTGAACCTGGTATGGGATAAGCTGGGCTTTGAAACCACAACAGGTTACCGGCTGAATTACGCGTTTCATTATGAAATAAAGCCGGGAAGCAAGCTGGGAATAGGCGTGGAAGCGGGCGGATACACCAAACGCATCGGTCCGGCTACAGATGAACAATGGGTTGCTACTACTGCCTGGCAGTCCGACGCCGCAATTCCGCCCCGGATGGTAAAAACGGTGTTTGATCTCGGTCTTGGCCTGTGGTATGAAGGCACAAAATGCTGGTTTGGAATTTCTTCAACCCATCTTAACAGGCAGAAAATAGACGATGGAATTTCAACTGCTGGCAACGTACCGCATAACCTGATCTACCAGGTAGCACGCCATTATTTTATTACCGGTGGATGCAGTCTTAACGCGGGTTCCAGCTGGAAGCTGCGCCCTTCATTCATAGTTAAGTCGGACATCACAATTACTGCCTTCGATTTGAATGTTACCGCTGTTTACCAGGATCGTTTTTGGCTGGGCGCTTCTTACCGGCTCAGCGATGCATTTTGTCCTATGTTTGGGCTAACGGTGCCGAAATTTAATAAGCTGGTACAGGGCGAATTGAAGATGGGGTTTGCTTATGACTATACGCTTTCCGCATTGAGTAAAACCAATATCGGTACATTTGAGCTCTTTATCAATTATTGCATACCGCTACATTCCGTGCCTTCAGGACATGGCGATCCGCGGATCTTTGATTAAGCAGAAAAGCTTTAAAAAATAGCCTGGGTCTGTCGCCGTTGTATTTTTAACAAATGTGTTTTGAACAACCCGGGGTTAAAAAAGATTTGTTTTGTAAAAAAATATCTATCTTAGCGACCTGCGTATGGACCAGACGCAGTAGAAATCATTGGCAAATGAACTGATGAATATGAAGAAAACGCTTACGATTTTTGTATTGGCACTTGGTAGTTTAACAGCAGTTGCTCAGCAGGACCCACAGTTTTCCCAGTACATGCATAATAAAGTGTTCATGAACCCCGCTTATGCCGGAATGCGTCGCGCGTTGTGCCTTTCACTGATTGCCCGCAATCAATGGACGGGTTTTGAAGGCGCCCCACAAACAGGTGTTTTCTCCGGCGACATATATTTTCCAGGGCCTGGCAAGTTTGGCAGCGGGGTAGGATTAAACGTGATGTACGACAAGCTCGGATTTGAAAAAAACTTTCGTTTCGACCTGGATTATTCCTTTCACATTGAAATGGGCACTCCGGGTACGCTCGCAATCGGCCTGCAGCTTGGTGCTTTCAACAAGCAGATAGGCGGTCCCTGGGTGGCTACACAAAATTGGATGACCGATCAGGCGATTCCACCGACAC
>DATDOQ010000360.1:0-2759 GCA_035293205.1 Bacteroidia bacterium | reverse complement strand
AACATTATTACGATTACACGGGCGGGGAAAAAGAGCCGGGTTACGGACTCTTTGAATATAAAACCGGGGCGTTGACCAAAGAATTATTCAAAATGGCGGACCTGGTGCCGGAAGGGCAAACAAAGGCGGTGAAAATGCAGGGAATTAAAATGAGCCCGGATGAAAAACGCATGCTGGTTGCAACTGAAACGGAAGCGATTTACCGCTATTCCACGAAAGTGAGCAATTATGTTTACGACCTCGCGACAAAAAAAATGTTTCCCCTTTCAGTCAAAGGTAAACAGCGGTTAGCGGCATTTTCGCCGGATGGAAAAAAAATAGCTTTTGTGCGCGACAACAATATTTTTCTTGTGGATATTGAGTCGCGTGCCGAAACGCAGGTGACAATGGATGGTGAATGGAATAAGATCATCAATGGCGGAACGGATTGGGTGTATGAAGAAGAATTTGCACTGCCCAATGGTCTTTACTGGTCGCCCGACAGCAGGAAGATCGCTTTCTACCGGTTTGATGAAAGTCATGTGAAAGAATTTCAAATGACCATGTATAACACCGGGCTCTACCCTGCTCCTTACACTTATAAATACCCGAAGGCCGGGGAAGAAAATTCATTTGTTACCCTTCATATCTATGATATCACGACAAAACAAATTATTCCCGTTGATGTAGGCAAAGAAACCGATCAGTATATCCCGCGTGTGAACTGGACAAATGACGCGAATACGCTCAGTTTTTTCCGGATGAACCGGTTGCAGAATAAGCTGGAAGTTTTGCTGACGAATACGAATGACGGCACATCAAAAGTGCTGTTCACCGAAACCCGCGATACATATATTGAGATCAATGATTATCTCACATTCCTTCCGGATGGCAAAAGTTTCATCTGGGGCAATGACGACAGCGGGTTCATGCATCTTTATATTTATGGCATGGACGGAAAAAGGAAATCGCAGATCACCTCAGGTGAATGGGAAGTGATTGATTTTTACGGTTATGATGAGAAATCAAAAACGCTCTTCTATAAATCAAATGAAGGAAATCCAACGCAGCGCGTTGTTTACAGCATCCGGATCGACGGGAAAGAAAAGAAAAAACTATCGGAAATGGCGGGTACCAACACTGCTGACTTCAGTGAAGGCTTGAAATATTTCATCAACACATGGTCGGATGCCAATACACCTTATAAGATAACCCTTCACGCTTCGGATGGGAAACAGATCAAGGTGCTGGAAGATAACGCTGCCCTGCAGGAACGCGCGCGTGAGTATGGTTTTGTGAAAAAAGAATTTTTTACAATTACCAATGCGGAAGGTCATATGCTGCACGGCTGGATGATGAAGCCGGCAGACCTGAATACCTCCGACGCATCAAGCAAATACCCGGTGCTCCAGGTGGTGTATGGCGGTCCGGGCCATAATACGGTCAACGACCAGTGGGAAGGCGCAGACTTTTATTGGTACCAGCTTCTGGCCCAAAAAGGCTACATAGTTGTATCTTTTGACAACCGTGGTACGGAATATCGCGGATCCGCATTCAAAAAAAGTACGTACGGAAAAATGGGAAAGCTGGAAAGCGCGGACCAGATCGACGCAGCCACGTATATGGGTACACTACCTTATGTAGATAAATCGCGCATCGGCATCTGGGGATGGAGTTATGGCGGTTACCTGTCGAGCCTTTGCCTGGCGGTGGGCGCTGATGTTTTCAAAATGGCGATGGCCGTTGCCCCGGTTTCCAACTGGCGTTATTACGATTCCATTTACACCGAACGTTACATGGGTTTGCCGCAGGATAACGCGAAAGGTTACGATGAATATTCACCGACGCATAATATGGCGAAAATGAAAGGAAATTTTCTGCTTGTGCATGGTACCGGTGATGACAATGTGCACTTCCAAAATTCAGTTGCGCTGGTAAATGCGCTGGTTGACGCCAATAAGCAATTTGATTTCTATATTTACCCGGATAAAAATCATGGCATTCGCGGCGGCAATGCGCGGCTGCATTTATATACGAAGATGACGGAGTTTTTAGAGGAGAATCTTTAAGACCAAGTACCTTTACAAATTCCAAAGAAGACAAACCCGAAAGCCTTCGGGTCCAAATTCCAAAGAAGACAAAATTCCAAATTCCAAAGGAAACAAATTCCATCCTCCGAAGGCGGACCAAAGAAGACAAATCCCAAACCGTAATTCGAACTTTTTCGTATTTCGTACTATTTGGTAACAATTCGTATTTCGTACTATTTCGTAGTATTCGTATTTCGTACTTATGCATTATATTCGCCATTCAATCACATCTAACCTAAACCATCATTATGTCTGAAATACCCAAAGGACACCCGAAAGGATTATATCTCCTCTTCGTAACAGAAATGTGGGAACGCTTCAGTTATTATGGAATGCGTGCCATATTGATGTTGTTCATGACCAAAGCGCTTCTTTTTGACACTGAATTTGCTTCCGGTCTTTATGGCAATTACACCGGATTAGTTTATCTCACGCCACTAATCGGGGGATATATTTCCGATCGGTACTGGGGCAATCGCCGCTCGATTTTGGTTGGCGGGATCATCATGGCCATCGGCCAGTTTTTACTTTTCGGCAGCGCATCCATGCTCGGTACACCTGCGGCATCTTATGTATTTTATCTCGGTCTTCTGGCGCTTATTATCGGCAATGGTTTTTTCAAGCCAAATATTTCCACCATGGTCAATCAATTGTATCCTGCGGGCGACAAAAGGGTTGATGCAGCGTTCT
>DATDOQ010000359.1:0-6737 GCA_035293205.1 Bacteroidia bacterium | reverse complement strand
ATTCGAACACGGCAAAATCAACGGTGGGGTCCGACAGGATCATCCGGCTGCTTTTCGGCCCGGTGCAGTCACCCGCGCGAATCAGCGTGTCGCGGGTGTATATGCCGTCCGTTGTTGTATAACCAACATTGAATCCTGCCTGTTTCACGAGATGCGCAATAATCCTGGTGGTGGTCGTTTTTCCATTTGTGCCTGTGATGGCAACGATCGGTATCCGCGACGGAGATCCTTTCGGGTATAACATATCGATCACCGGGGCCGCCACATTTTTTGGAAATCCTCCACTGGGCGAAACATGCATCCGGAATCCCGGGCAGGCATTCACTTCGAGGACGACACCGATATCTGGTAAGATTGGAATATTGATGTCTTTCGCCATGATATCGATTCCGCAAATATCCAGACCAACCGCACGCGCAATCCGTTCCGCCATCGTGATATTGTATGGATGCACGAGATCGGTTACATCCCGCGCAGTTCCGCCGGTGCTGAGGTTTGCGGTTTCTTTCAGAAATAATACCTGCCCCAACGGAACCACATGTTGTAGCGTCAGCCCGGATTTTGCAAGCAGGCGTTCGGTTGCTTCGTCAACAACAATTTTTGTAAGCGCGTTTTCATGTCCTTCGCCTCTTCGCGGATCTTCGTTCGTTTTGTCGATCAACTGGCCGATCGTCGCATAACCGTCACCGATGACCATGGCCGGCGTTCGTTTGGCAACAGCGATCACTTTGTAATTAATGACAAGAAAGCGGTAATCCATTCCGGAAATAAAAGCCTCCACCAGCACATATGGCGAAACAGTTTTTGCATAAACGAATGCCAATCGCGCTTCTTCCGGATTCTGAATGTTTATGGTGACACCGCGCCCGTGATTTCCGTTAAGCGGTTTGATTACCAGCGGAAACCCGATCCGCTGCACAGCCTCCGGTAGTTCATCTTCTGTTTTAATCACTGTGCCTGCTGCAACAGGAAATCCAAGCCGTGAAAGCAATCTTTTCGTCTGATCCTTATCGGATGCGAGCTCCATCGCAAGCCCGCTTGTTGTTGATGCCATGGTCGCGGAAGTCCGGCGCCGATTTACACCCTGTCCATAGGTAACCATCGAATCACCGGGGGAATAATGAACCGGAATTTTCCGGCTTTTTGCCTCTGCGATCAACGCCGCTGTACTGGGTCCCGGCGCTTCCTGCTTCCGGATTCGCTTCAGGATGCGGATATCTTCTTCCACATCATAAGGCTCATTCCTAGCAATCGCTTCCACAAACCGGATGGCGGCTTCGGCTGCATAAAGACCTGCCTCTTCAAATTCATATTCGAATAAAATATAATAAACCCGTTTTTGTTTTGTTGATCGTGTCCTGCCAAAACCCACATCCATCCCCGCCAGCATCTGCAACTCGATCGCTACATGTTCAACCACATGTCCCATCCAGGTGCCGGCAATGACGCGGTCAAAAAAGCCGCCGGGCCGGTGCTCTGAACATTCATGCCTGTAAAGGGTGGGAAGGGCCGCTCTCAAACGATCACAAAAACCGGGGATCTTATTGGTGGGCAATTCTTCAAGGTCCAGCAGGTCCAGCTTTAAAATAATTATGTTCTGCCTGTAGCCTGACCAGGTATTCGGACCGCGCATGACACGCGTTTCTAATAAATACATACCAACTCGTTTCCCATTGTGGCCGTGAAAAGTGTGCCGGAAATTACCGCGCTGGTTTTCAGATCGCCGTTAACAAATACCGGTATGGCGGGAACCTGTTGAGGAAAATTCGCTACGCACTGCGCAAACGAAAAACCGCCATGTGCAATGCATACATGACGGTCAATAGAACGGTTCAGAAAAAAAACTTAGTCCGTCAGGCCGTATTTTGATCCATCCGCAAACTCTTTCCAGTCTGCAAGATTGGCCAAAACCTGGAGCTGCCGGTAACGCTCATGGAAAGCCATATCGTTTTGATGGTGGTTCAACTCTTCGATCCGGAAGCGGTCAAAATTGTGCAGGGCGCGGCGCTCGTCCGCGGAGAGATTCTCCCCATTGAATTCGCGGTCCCGCAAATCATTAATGCTTACGGTGCCCCCGATTGCGGATTTGGAAAAATACTTTTTTAATAAATCTTCTTTAATGGTCATAAAAAAGAGATCCTTTGCAAATGTAACGCTTAGAATCAACCGGAAGTTACGCCAAATTTATTGCTTTATTAACAGCGTTTTGTTCAGACTACTGAAAAATACCGGTGAATATCCGCCCGCTGGCATCTATTAAGCCATGATACATGCCGGGTGTATTGAATGGCGTGGCAATATTTCCTTCCCTGTCCACCGCGATCAGCCCACCCTCGCCCCCCGCGGACAGCAGGTCATTAAAAATTACATGCCGGGCGGCGGCGGCCAGGTCCATACCGCCATAACGCACCAGCGCTGATACTTCATGCGCCACCACATGCCGCATAAAATATTCGCCATGACCGGTGCAGGAAACTGCTACAAACGAATCAGCAAACGTGCCGGCGCCAATGAGGGGGGAATCGCCCACCCTGCCCCAGCGCTTATTCGTCATTCCGCCGGTTGAAGTAGCTGCCGCAAGGTTTCCTGAAGCGTCGAGGGCCACGGCACCCACCGTTCCGGATTTATTCATTATCTCTTCCGGCCCGCCAGGAGGAAAGTCGCGTTTATCCGAATGATCCAATAGGGTTTTGTGCGTGCCCCGGACTTTTTCCCATTGGTGAACACGGTGTTCTGTAATAAAATAGGAAGGCGGTTCAAAAATAAGACCGTTGTCCTGGGCAAATTCTTCAGCGCCTTTTCCACAAAGCATCACATGACTGGAACGTTCCATGATCGTCCGCGCAAGTACAACCGGATTTTTCACGCCTGTGACCCCCGCTGCGGCGCCTGCCATGCGCGTTCGCCCGTCCATTATCGCCGCGTCCATTTCGCAGCGGCCTTCATGCGAAAGAACAGAACCGCGGCCGGCATTAAAAAGAGGGTTGTCTTCTAAAACAACTACCGCCTGCTGCACCGCTTCGATCGCGGGACCGTTCTTTTTTAATACCGCGTAACCGGCAACCAGCGATTCTTCGAGTCCCTGCCGGTACAACCGTTCCATCTCCTCCGTTAGCCAGTCACGTAAGATAACGCCTGCACCACCATGAATTGCGATCACCATTACTGTTTGATTTGCGCTTTTTTCTCCAATGTGGAAACGCTGTCCAGCAAACGACGGGCCCTTGGATGCTCCGGATCGCGGGCAAGCGCTTTCCGGAGCAACCGTTTTGATTCCGGATAAAAATCCACTGTCCCCGCGTAAGCGGCTGCAAGACGGATGATGCTGTCGGGATGGGAAGAATCGGCACGGAAGGCGCGTAATGCAATTTCATTATTATTCGCTGCCCCATAACCGCGTTCAGCTTGAGGACGGAGATCCGGGTTCAGGCCGACTGCGGTATTAAACCCCTTTTTTGCTGTTCCAAAATCTTGCGCCATGAAGCTTGCGCCGGCATAATCCATCCAGACCTGCGCATCGTTTGGCACTGATGTGGCGGCATAACCAAGGAATTCCGCGGCTTTTGCAAATTCTTTTCGCGCCGCATGCTCATTGGCGCGGCCAAGCAGCATTTGCTGATAACCCAGGAGCATGGGATTGCTCGGGAAATGCTCGTAAGCGTGCGCCCAGGCATCCGCCGCTTCCTGAAAATTTTCTTTGTAATAATAACAGAGACCGAGATTCAGCCATCCGTTCACATATTTTTTATGAAGCTGGGTCGCTTTTCGCAGGTAAATAATTGCCGTGTCCGCATTTTTTTTCAGCTTGTCGAGATCGCGTCCGTAAAAACGAACCGTGTCGCCGTTGATCACCGTGTCCTTTCCCAGGTAAGTGAGTCCGCGGTCCATATACCGCGCGCCCGCATTTCCATTGGTGAGCGCGCTGTTCGGATGGGTTTTAACATCGGTGGTGAATAATGTAAAATCATTGCGCCATTTCACATTCCGTTCGGTCGTTATCCGGAAAGCAGGAACAGCAAGCCCGGCGAATACCATGGTGAGCACAAAAGGTTGTCCCCTGGGTATTCGTTCAACACCTTTCACGAGCAGCCAGGCAATGGCCATGCAAAACCCGGCGGATGAATGATAGATCAGACGTTCACCCATCGTGGCACCGACATCGAAAACAATATTGTTGATCAGCATGAAGAAGGCAAAATACCAGAGCAGCGCGAATCCGATCGGATGGCGCTTGAGAAACAAATTAATCATCAGCACCACCAATCCAATGTGTACAAGCAGCGAAAGCCAGACATCCCAGTCGTCTAACCTGGAATAAGGAAAATGTTGGTAAGAATAATCAGACACAAGCGGGTAAGGCTTAACCTGCAGCCAGAGATAATCGTCGAGGCGATTGATGATCGAAGACATTTTCTGTTCCGCGTTCGCATAGAGATACGGATCATTTAAAGGATCCTGCCGCGTCTTATCAACCGGCGCGCTGGCGGTTCCAATGGCGCTGAAGCGAAGCATGAAATAAACCACTGTGACAATCAAAATTGGCAGAGTAGGTATCAGGACCTGTGTGAATTTTCGCTTGTGGAAGATCATCAGTCCAGCAGGTAAAAGGGCAAACACAAGCAAAACAATTGCGTACTCTTTCGAAAGGAAAGCGAGCAGGAATGCGACGCCACCCGCAACAGCATCGCGCATGCGTTTGGAAATGTCGAACCGGAAAATGAAAATAAAGGTCAGGCAGATAAACAGCAGCGAGAATATTTCGTCACGGCTTTTTACATTGGCAATCACTTCCGTGTGGATCGGGTGAATGGTGAAAAGCAACGCTGCCAGGAAGGCGATGTCTGTGTTCTTCCTGAAAACGCATTCACGCAAAAACCACAGCAGGACCACCATCGACAAGCCAAACCAGATTACCTGGAACCAATGCCTGTATTTTGCAATCGCCACGGTCGTTTGCCTGATCTTATTGGTCAGGTCGTTTTTTTCCGCTGCGAGCCGCTGAAAATTTGCATCCCGGATGCCCGCCCGCTGCAGCGTAAAAACAGAATCACGCACTACCGAAGCACGTTCACCATAACATTCGCCAAAGAGATCCTGCTCGATCGCAAAAGTAACGATGGAGAGCGGACGGTAACGGCCACCTGCCAGCTGCTGCTCCACGCCCATGCTCTGGTAAAAACTTTTATAAGCGTCGTTCGACAGGATGTCTGAAATGCCGCCAAATCCCTTCTGAACAAACATGTTCTCGCGCATGATAATGTCATCGTCGAGCGCGTAAAAGTTTTTTGTCGAATTATAATAAAAGGTCAGGGAAAGGATGAAAACTACGGTTGCCTGCAGCCAGAAATTATTGAGCCACAGCCAGCCTTTCCCTTGCAATTCAGGCAATACAAAAGCCGCAGGTCGTGTTGTCCTCTGTTTGGGTTCGATTCTCTTTGCCATATAAAAACGAAAACGAAATCTTGTCTGCACGAATATACAAATCATTTAATGCAGCTAACTTTGTAACAATGCGCTTTCCCCCGCTCCTCCGTAAATTATTTGTTTCCCGGTTAAGTAAACTGGTATTTGCCATCCTGGCTTTTGCACTGGCCCACCTGCTTACGATGTCCGACGGGACACGAACGGCGCAAGCTTCGACCAAACGCTTTGAGAAAAAACTCCATGAAAAAGAAAAACAGTTAGCAGCGGAGCTTGAATCGCTGCTCGCGCTGGCAAAAAATAAATCTTCGGAACAACTTTTTCATGAAAGACCGGATTATTACAATTCCCTGCTGCGCGACAAAGGGATTGTGCTGCTGATATACGAAGGCGATACGTTGAAATTCTGGTCAGATAACTCGGTTGCGGTGGAGAATTGCATGACCGAAGTTTGCCTCGACGAACCCACCGCGCTGCTGAAGAACGGCTGGTTCCGGGTGATGCGAACGACCGATCCGCATGGACGTTCGGTGATCGGCCTGCTTTTGTTAAAGAATGAATATTCCTATGAGAACCAGTATCTCGTCAACAGCTTCCATCCGGATTTCAAGCTGCCGCCGGAAACTGAAATTGTAGTCGGCAATCCGGATGTGGCTAACAGTGTTAAATCGGCGGATGGCGAATACCTGCTCGCACTGAAATTCAATGCCTACGGATCTGCGGAGCAGGCGTGGTGGCTGCAGCTCATCAATATACTGCTCAATAGCGCCGGCCTTATTTTATTCCTTCTTTTCCTGCACGCTGAGAGCAAATCGCTGGAACCTTTGTTAGGAAAAAATCCAGCCTTGTTGTTTTTTATAGCAACCATTGTACTCCTGCGCGCACTGACCATAAAAATCCAGTTTCCGCAATCGTTTTATGAACTGCCACTTTTTGGTCCTGAATATTACGGCGACGCGAAGTCTTTCTGGTTTCGAAACCTCGGCGACTTTCTGATCAACGCCCTGTTGATGCTTTATCTCGCAGTTGTCGCGACGCGCCACCTGATCAAAAATCCGCCGGCGCCAAGTAAACTTATCTGGAAACAGGCATTGTACGGCATGCTCTTGTTATGTATTCCGGCCGCTTTTACCTGGGCGACCAATCACCTGATCGCGGGCCTTGTGCATAACTCGGACATCTCTTTCAACGTAAACAATATTTTTAATCTTTCCATTTACAGCTATGCAGGCTTTCTCCTGATCGCTTTGCTGCTGGCCACATTTTTTGTGCTTGCCGACGCATCCATCCGGATTTTCAGGCGTTATGTGCAGAAC
>DATDOQ010000358.1:0-2523 GCA_035293205.1 Bacteroidia bacterium | reverse complement strand
CGGATGTGGCGCTGATCAGGAAGATATTTCCTGCAAATAACGTTCACGCAAAACATTTTCATGATGCGCATGATGGCCTGCAATAACATAAAGGATCGCGCGCGCCGTCACTTTATTATTATTGGCAATGCCCGAACGGTCAAGATCCGATGCGGTCAGTGATTTGAAAAGCGCCAGGGTTGCCGAACGCACTGCGCCAAATTCATGCCCGAGATCATACAAAGTGCGGCGGTTGAAATTCGCGACTTTCACATAATCATCTTCTTCGAAAGCCGGAAGAGGCAATTTTTCTCCCCGTGCGATGCAAAGTGCACGGCACGTCATGATCCGCTCCGTATCAATTATATGACCGATGACTTCCTTTACGCTCCATTTGTTTGCCGCGTACCGGTACTCTTCCTTTTCAGCCGGAATTTCGGACATGAATGCTTTGAAGTCGAGCACCTGCGACTCAAGAATAAGGATCGGATCGGATTTTACCTCGTCGATATACGACTGGTAATACGCGTCATAGGTTCCGGCAGCAGGACGAGTAATCATGATTTACAATTTACAAATTACAAATTAAAAAGTACGAACCCGATGGCTATCGGGTACGAAAAATACGAATTATGAATTGCGATTTAAAGAGATGTTCAATCATTCTCACATTTCCACATTAACTCATTCACTCATTCACTCATTTTCCCACTTGTCCGCCGAAGCCCCGATGGCTATCGGGGCGAAGGAGGATTACTCCCATTTTCCCATTAATTCAATTTCTCCAATTCCACTTTCACAAACTGCACAAGCTCCCTGACGTATTCGCGTGAAAAATCAAACCGGATACCGGCTGTTTTATATATCTCCCCGATCGGTTTGGTATAGCCGAGTTTTAGTGCAGCCTCATATGCGTCGAGCGTTCCCTCGGGATCCTTCCGGTAATTTCGCCACATTGCGATCGCGCCGAGCTGCGCCATTCCGTATTCGATATAATAAAAAGGCATTTCGAAAATGTGCAATTGTTTCTGCCAGAAATGACGGCGCACTTCTTCGAACCCGCTCCAGTCTGCCGGTGAATCAAAACGACCGATAAAATGTTCCCACGCAACGGCCCGCTCCTGGTGCGAATGTTCCGCGTTTTCATACAACCAGTGCTGGAAAGCATCCACGTTTGCAACCCACGGCAAAGTGGAAAGCACTTTTTCAAGCTGCTCTTTTTTCGCGCGGTTCAGATCGTCCGCATCCGGATAAAAAATATGCCAGTGCTCCATCGAGATCAGCTCCATCGACATGCTCGCCAGCTCACAGACTTCGGAAGGCGGACTTTTCAGCTTGTTGAATGGAAGCGGATTTTCAAGAAATGAATGGATCGCGTGTCCTGCCTCATGCACCATCGTGACAAGATCGCGGTGTGAACCGGCCGCATTCATGAAGATGAAAGGCACACCTGTTTCCGCGAGCGAATAATTATAACCACCGGGCGCTTTTCCACGTCGTGAATCAAGATCGAAATGGCCAAGTCCGCGCATAATCGAAATATAACCGGCAAATTGCGGGCGCACTTCCTGCAAACACGTGATGGTTTTGGTGATCAGTTCTTCGCCCGATGTAAATGGTCTTAAGGCTGTTTTTCCATCTGTATCCACATCCAGATCCCAGGGACGCAATTGTTCGAGGCTAAGTTTTTGCCTCCGCTTTTCATCCAGAGAACGAATGAAGGGCACCACTTCTGCTTCCACCGAATCATGAAAATGAAAACAGTCAGCTTTCGAATAATCGAATCTCCCGAGTGAGGTAAAACAATAATCGCTGAAATTCTCAAATCCGGCATTCTTCGCGACTTGCTGTCTCAGTAAAGAAAGCTTGTCAAACAAATGATTCAGCTCCATTTTGGCTGCCAGCCGTTTTGTCCATATTTTTTCAAAAACACTCCGGCGCAGTGTGCGGTCTGTGGATTTAAAATAATTATTTGCCTGTTGAATCGTCAGCTCATTCCCGTCCACTTCCACCGTCATGTCGCCCGCGATCTTTCCGAAATCCTGCTTGAGCTGATCAATTTCCGTGAAGAGCGGAATGTTTTCCGAACGGTAAATTTCAAGCTCGTTCCGGACGGCTCGCAAGTAAATTGCATATAGATTTTTGTCGAGCGTGTCGCGGAGCGGATGTTGATGAAGACGGTTGTTGAGCTGATGAAACCAGGGTGAGGCGTTTGGTTCGATCGCCGTTACAAAAAAATCATACGCGGCTTCAAATTCCTTATTCGTGGTATCACAGGTGCTGCGGATATAACGCCAGGCAAGCTCCTCCTCGAATGCGGCGCTAAGCTCATTCAGGTCGCGCAGCCATTCCATCAATGCATCGGGCGTGCTTATTTCCCGGTCAGCCAACGCGGCAAAAAATGGTTCAAGTTCTTCCCAGCTTTGAAATGAAAGTTGTTCCGGCAGGTAATGCCGCATGAGCTTCGTTCCTGCTTCAGTGGGAATCCCATTCATGAATCATCGGTAAAGGCGGGTTTCAGGCAGTGCCGGTTTTCCGGACACC